>NZ_SJOS01000020.1:0-42512 GCF_012027765.1 Pseudoflavonifractor sp. SW1122
TCCTGTTTTCGGGCGTGCAGCTCTTCCACCAGGGCCCGAGAGCAGTGCTCGGTGATCTGGGCAATGGCGGCAATGGTGCCTGGAGTGTCGATGGCTTTTCCCTCACACATGGCGTAGTAGCCCCCGAAAATGGCGAAGTTGAGATAGACATTGAAGAACAAATCGTCCTCATATTGGGGATAGGCCTGGAAAATCCGCTCTTTCAGGGCGGCGTGGAGCTTTACCACGAAATTTCCCCGCTGGGGGCCGGAAAACAGCTTGTCAAT
The DNA here is from genome assembly GCF_012027765.1 of Pseudoflavonifractor sp. SW1122. Taxonomy (NCBI): domain Bacteria; kingdom Bacillati; phylum Bacillota; class Clostridia; order Eubacteriales; family Oscillospiraceae; genus Pseudoflavonifractor; species Pseudoflavonifractor sp. SW1122. The sequence goes on from NZ_SJOS01000020.1 coordinate 267, forward strand.
CCGGGCAGACTGGGCGTAAAAGGCCAGGAATAGCTCCTGGGTGAACTCTTTGGGGTGCTCTACTACGTATTGAGGGTGGGGGAGGTTGTCCACCACCTGCTGGATCAGCTCCTGCTCCAACTGATCGGACAGGTGGTAGATGTCTGTGAAGTGGGTGTAAAAGGTGGACTTGTTGATTTCCGCCTTTTCACACAGCTCCTTGACCGTGATTTTCTCCAGGGGCTTGTGGGCCCGCAGTTCCATAAAGGCGGTGATGATACTCCGCCGGGTTTTCTTCACTCGAATGTCCATATGCCCCGTCCTTTCCCGACACTTTGCTGCAAAGGTTGGTTATCCGACCGCTGGCCTCAGCTGCTGGTGTGCAGCGGAGATCCTACCATGTATACTCTATTATAATTGGAAAACCGACGATTGTCTAGAAATGTAAGGAGGTCGCCATGGACTTTTACGGATTTTACATGGGCCAGGAATTTGAGGCCTATCGCTTTCTGGGTGCCCAGGTGCAGGGGGACGGCAGCGTAGTTTTCCGCACCTTCGCCCCCAATGCCGCCAGCATCTCAGTGATCGGAGACTTCAACGGCTGGCAGGGCAGTGACATGCACAAGATCTACGACGGGAACTTCTGGGAGCTCACCGTTCCCCAGGTGGAAGTGGGGTCCCGGTACAAATTCCGCATCACCAGCCAGACCGGGAAGACCATTGACCACTGCGACCCCTACGGATTTGGCAGCGAAAAGCGGCCCAATACCGCCTCTGTGGTCCACTCCCTGGACCGCTATTCCTTCCAGGATGGGGCGTGGATGGACCGCAGGGGAGAGGGGTACCAGCAGCCCCTGAACATTTACGAGGTGCACCTGGGCTCGTGGCAGCGAAAATCCGATGCCCCCGATGACTGGTACACCTATGAGGAGCTGGCCCAGCGGCTTATCCCCTACGTCAAGGAGTGCGGCTATAACTACATAGAGTTGATGCCTCTGGCTGAGCACCCCTGTGATGCCTCCTGGGGGTATCAGGACACCGGATTTTTCAGCCCCACCTCCCGCTATGGAACCCCCGATCAGCTGCGGTTCTTCATTGACCAGTGCCACCAAAACCACATCGGGGTCATCATGGACTTTGTCCCGGTACACTTTGCGGTGGACGACTACGCTCTGTGGAATTATGACGGCACTCCTCTCTACGAGTACCCCAACACTGCGGTGGGCCGCAGTGAGTGGGGCAGCTGCAACTTCATGCACTCCAGAGGGGAGGTCCGAAGCTTCCTTCAGTCGGCGGCTCTCTATTGGCTGAAGGAGTTTCACGTGGACGGCCTGCGCATGGATGCGGTGAGCAATCTCATCTACTGGCAGGGAGACCCGGGACGGGGGGAGAACCGTGGGGCCATCCAGTTTTTGCAGACCATGAACCAGGGCCTCAAGCAGCGGCAGCCCCACGCCCTGCTCATTGCCGAGGACTCCACCTCCTATTCCGGTGTGACCCGGGATGTGGCCCACGGCGGGCTGGGCTTTGACTACAAGTGGGATTTGGGGTGGATGAACGACACCCTGTCCTACTTCCAGACCCCGCCCCAGATGCGTCCACAGCACTACCATAAACTCACCTTCTCCATGATGTATTTCTATCAGGAGCGGTATTTGCTTCCTCTGTCCCACGACGAGGTGGTCCACGGCAAGGCCACCATCCTCCAGAAGATGCACGGGGACTATGAGGAGAAGTTCCCTCAGGCCAGAGCCCTGTACTGTTACATGATGGCCCATCCCGGAAAGAAACTTAACTTCATGGGCAATGAGATTGGGCAGTTCCGGGAGTGGGACGAGAGCAGGGAACAGGACTGGAATCTGCTCCGTTATCCCAAGCATGATGAATTGTTCCGGTTCATCCGGGACCTAAACCACCTGTACCTCAACCACTCCGCCCTGTGGCAGGAGGATGACCGAGAGCAAGGGTTCCGGTGGCTGGACTGCCACCAGGAAGAGCGGTGCATCTACGCCATGGAACGGCGCAGCGCCAAGGAGCGTCTGGTGTTCGTGTTTAACTTCTCGGACCAGACGCAGGACGGCTACCAACTCCCTGTGGAGGGGTGCACCGGACTACGGCCCATCCTCTCCACGGAGTGGGAGGAGTACGGCGGGGGCGTAAAGCGGGACGAGAACGTCTTGCACGTCCAGCACAACCAAGTTCAACTCTCTCTTCCTCCCTATTCGGGGCTGTGCCTGGCGGTGGAAGGATAAACAGCAACCAGGCCTGAAATCGTTAGGATTTCAGGCCTTGCTGCACATGAGAGTGGCATGTTCAGAAGAGGGAATGAAGGGGGGCGTAGTATGGAGAATTCGTTAATTCATTGCTTTTTTGGAAAGAAAAAGTCCTGAACACGTTTGTGTTCAGGACTTTGGTGGAGATAAGCGGGATCGAACCGCTGACCTCTTGAATGCCATTCAAGCGCTCTCCCAGCTGAGCTATACCCCCGAGTTGTTATTTTGTTTTTGCGGCGGTCTCTCGCGCCGACAAAAGTGAGTATATCAGAGAGGGGGTGGTTTGTCAACAAGAAATTTCAAAAAATCTAAATTTTTTTCTTGGCCCTTTGTGCCTCTTGTTTCCGGCCTCGTGTGCCCGGGAAATAACGTGGTCAAGATAGGGCGCATAGGACAGGCGGGGGAAGCCTGCACAGCTGGCCACGCACCAGAGAACTGCCTGCATGAAGATCTACTTCTTGGGAGCAATGCCATACGTGGAGGGATACCCGTATGATGTCTAATAATTATAGAGGTATATGAATAGCGGTGTAGGGCTTATTTTAGCCTCTGCAAAAAAATCTGAAATTTTCTGAAAAAAGCCCTTGACTTTTCTTGCACCCCCTGTTATACTAACACTCGTTCCGCAGGGGACACGACAAAAACGAATACGACCTGGGGGTATAGCTCAGCTGGGAGAGCGCTTGAATGGCATTCAAGAGGTCAGCGGTTCGATCCCGCTTATCTCCACCAAAAGACCTGAAACCGATTGGTTTTAGGTCTTTTACTTTTTCTCTGTGTGTTGCATCTGGATAGGCTCCATGCTATCATGATAATAACAAGAGGAACGGAAAAAGCACGAGGTGATAAAGATGAAGCATTTGAAACGATGCCTGTTGCTGCTAATTGCGTTGGTTGTGGGCGCTGGACTGGGCCACATCCTGTTGTCGGAATTTGAACCGCTGCGGCTGATTGCTTTTCTTGTGCTGTGTTTGGCTTTGGGGGAACTGTTCTATCAGATTGATCAAAGAACGCAAGAGCAATCGTGAGCGTGGGGAGCCGTTGCATCTGACAAACTCTTTACCGTACCTGGGTGGCTCTGTTTACCTGTGCGTGCTATGGTTTCCTTATCCGATGCCATGGAGAGAGGGAGCCGGAAGATGAGAAAGCTACAGATGTGGGATTTGGCCTCTGCACTGGTGTTTTTGATGGGGGCTGTACTGTTTGGTGTGCCCTGTTTTCGGTATGAGGTGGTGACACCGCTATCTGGGCTTGGTGCGCTGGTTGCGGTAGCTGGGGTGATCATGGGGCTGGTGAAGGTGCGTTGCCCGTGTTGCGGGGCTTTTCTTGGTGTTCTGGTGTCTCCTAAACGTCCCTTTTGTCCCAGTTGTGGGCGCAATTTAGAAAAAGTGCTGAGATAAGAAAAGCTCTGGAATCCTCAAAGGTTCCAGAGCTTTTTTCATCGATTGAGCCAGAAAATCCCCAAGTTGAGATACCCGGCAAAGGCTACCCACGCCAGATAGGGCAGCATCAGCCAGAACGTGCGGCGGTCCAGGGCGGAAAATTGCAGGGTGGTGAGGAGAAAGAGGCACCACAGCAGCACCAGCCAGAAAAAGGACATCAGATACAGCCCCAGGTTGAAAAAGAGAATGGACCACAGGAAGTTAAATCCCAACTGAATGCCGTAGAACGTCAGGGCCCGCTTGACCAGTTTTTCCGGGCCCTGGGACCGGACCACCAAATAGGAGGCAATCCCCATCAGCACAAAGAGCACCGTCCACACCACGGGAAACAGCCAACCCGGCGGGGAGAGAGGCGGCTGGTTGAGGGCCTGAAAGTCCTCCATAGCGCCCCGGGTCACCCAGCCGGACAGGCCGCCCACCGCCAGGGGGATGCCAATGTACAGCACAAATTGACGTAGTTTGTGACTCATTCCCAGCACCTCCGTTGCGGCTATTGTATGCTGCGTTGGGGAAAATTATGCAAACAAACACCCCGTGAACCGTTCCGTGGTCCACGGGGTGTTGCGTTAGGCCTGAGAGGCGGTTTCGTCCAGTTTGCGGTAATGCTCCGCCTGGGCAGGGGAGAGGGTCTTGATGCCGAAGATAAAGAAGAGAATGTGGAACAGCCACACACAGCCCAGGACGATGCGGCCCACCGGGACGCTGCCCATCATGAAAAAGCCGATGGACATCACTAAGGTGACCGTGACCATGATGCGAAGTTTGGTGCGCCAGGTCATGCCCCGGCCTTTGGCAAAGCTCTCCAGATTGTTTTTATACAGCTTGGTGGAGGTGAACCAGTTGTGCAGTCGCTGAGAACTGCGGGCAAAGCAGAAGGCCGCCAGCATCAAAAAGGGAAAGGCGGGGAGCAGGGGCAGCACAGCGCCAACGGCGCCCAGTGCCAGGCTAATACAACCCAATAGGATATAGAGCACTTTTTTCATGGTATCATCTCCTGTTTTGTCTTTGTTTCTCTTTTGTACTCTCCCACACGTGGCGCAGGGCCAGAATGGGGTGGTGGAGGAGCATCCGGGGCCCGGCGTAGCGCATGACCTGCCGAATTTGCTGGGCCATGTCCTTCCGGTAACAGTGCACCTTGCAGTTGGAGCAGAAGGTTTTCGTCTCCATAAAGGGGCATTTGTCGCTGCGCTCCATGGCGTAGTCCTTTAGCGCCTGACACTGGGGACACAGCTGCCCGGTGTGGGTGTGGTGAACGCCGTGGCAGTAGATGGCGATCATCTGCCCCACCACCTTTTTCTCCCGCAGGCGTTTGTTCTCCACAGCGGAGGCCATCAGCTCACCCTCCCATGCTCCACCGAGTGCACCTGGTCGGCAATACCCATGGTGGACCGGCGGTGGCTGACCAAAATCACCGTGCGCTGGTTCCGCTCCCGGTGGAGGGAGCGGAGAATTTCCGCCTCGTTGAGGCTGTCCAGATTGCTGGTGGGCTCATCCAGCAGCAGGAAGGGGGCGTTGTGGAGGAAGGCCCGGGCCAGTCCCAGCCGCTGCCGTTCGCCGCCGGACAGGGTGTCCCCCAGTTCTCCCACCGGGGTGTCGTACCCCTGGGGCAGGGTGAGGATGAAGTCGTGGATGGAGGCCTTCTTGCAGGCCTCTTCCACCTCCTCCCGGGTGGCGTCGGGGCGGGCAATGAGAATATTTTTCAAAATGGTGTCGTGGAACAGGTCGGTGTCCTGGGTCATATACCCTTGCATGGAGCGCAAATCGGAGGTATTGATGTTCCGTACGTCTCGCTCCGAGATGGTCACCTCTCCGCTCTGGCGGTCCCAGAACCGCATGAGCAGCTTTAAGAGGGTAGACTTGCCCGAGCCGCTGCGGCCCACAATGCCCACCACCTTCCCCTTGGGGAAGTCCAGGGTCAGACCGTCCAGAATGGTCTCACCGCCGTAGGAGAAGGTGAGATCCTCGCAGGCGGCCCCGTGGAATCGGGTGGCGGACTGTCCGGACACCTCTTCCACCACCGGGGTCTCGTCCAGAATGTCTAGCACCCGCCGGGCGGCGGCAAAGGTGCTCTGGAGGGTGGCGCCCAGGTTGGCCAGAGCCACCACCGGGCCAAAGGAGGACATGAGGGTAATGAGGGGGACCAGCACTCCGCCAAAGTTTACCTGTCCCTGTTCCAGCAGTACCAGCCCCAGGGCCAGAAGAGCCAGGTCGTAGACCCAGATGACGGTGTAGGTGACGGCGGTGTTGGTGCCGGTGATACGGCTCATGTCCTGCTGCACCCGGCTCAGATCGTCGGTGCGGCCCTCCAGCTCACCAAGACGCTGGGCCTGGCCGTGGTACTGGATGGTCTCATCCACCCCCCGCAGGCTGTCCAGTACAAAGGCGGACAGCTGCCCTGCCTTCTGGCGCATCCGGTTGCCGGTATCCCCGGAGCGGCGAGAGGCCAGCACGGGGAGGAGAATACCCACGGTGGCGTAGGCCAGCAGGGCCAACACCCCGTAGGCCCAGTGGAACCAAGCCAGGAAGGCGGCGGTGAGCAGGCTCATCACCAGGGCAATGGCGGCCGGGGAGATGGTGTGGGCGTAGAACACCTCCAGCAGCTCAATGTCGGAGGTGATGACCGAGATCAAATCCCCCTTGTCCCGCCCGTCCAGCTTAGCAGGGGCCAGGCGGCGCAGGGCGGCAAATACCTTTTGGCGCAAAATGGCCAACAGTTTAAAGGCAATGTAGTGGTTGCAGGTCTGCTCTCCGTAGCGAAACACCCCGCGCAGCAGGGCACACAGGGCGGCGACCAGGAAAATCAAGGGCAGGGTGTTCTGGTGGTTGAGGACGGCGAGAATGCCCACACCGCCCAGCACCGGGATCAGGGTGGCGGCGATGAAGCCCAGCACCCCCAGAGTGATGGCCAGGAGCATCACCCCGGTGAGGGGCCCTACCAGCGTGATGAGGCGGGCCATACAGGATAGATTGCTGCGCGGTTTCATGCGGGTACCTCCTCTTGGTTGAATTGTTCCAGCTCTTGCTGCTGGTCCCACAGCCGGGCATACAGCCCGCCTTGGTCCAGCAGCTGCCGGTGGGAGCCATGCTCCACTACCCGACCGCCCTCCATGGTGTAAATGACGTCCGCCCCGGCCACATTGGCCAGACGGTGGGAGATGACCAGCACCGTGTGGGTGCGGGAGAGACGGTGGATTTGCTCCATGATCTCGTTTTCACTGTCCACATCCACGTTGGAGGTGGCCTCATCAAAGATATACATGGGGCTGTCGTGAAGGAGCGCCCGGGCCAGGGCCAGACGCTGGCGCTGGCCGCCGGAGAAGTTGCTTCCGCCCTCCTGGAGCTTGGTGTCCAGCCCCTGCTCGCTGTGGAGGAAGGGGGCCAGATTGACCTGCTCCAGCACTGCCCACAGCTCGTCGTCCAGCGCCTCCGGGCGGGCCAGCAGCAGGTTGTCCCGCACCGTGCCCTTGAAGAGATAGCTTCGGTGTCCGATGTAGGTGCAGTGGGCCATGAGGCTGTCCTCGGACAGGGAAGACAGCTCCTTGCCCCCTAAGGTGATGTGTCCTCCATAGCCCCGGTTGCGGCCCATGAGCAGGGCAGACAGAGTGGATTTTCCGCAGCCGCTCTCGCCCACCACGGCGGTGAGGGAGCCGGGGGTGATGGTCAGGTCCACCCCCTGGAGGATGGGCCGCTGGCCGTCATAGGAGAACGTGACGCCCCGGCACTCCAGGGTGGGATTGCCCTCCACGGATTCAGCAGAAGGGGCGGGCACCTCCAGGTCCAGCAGGGCGTAAATCTTCTGGGCTGCTGCCATGCCGTTCATGGCTACGTGGAAGAAGCTTCCCAGCAGCCGCATGGGGAGGAAGAACTCCGCCGACAGCAGGATGATGGCAAAGCATCCGGCGGGGGTGATGTGCCCCTGGGACAGCTGCATGAGGGCCAGAATGGCCCCCAGAGCTGCCCCGCCATAGGCGATGAGGTCCATAATGACAATGGAGTTGAGCTGCATGGTGAGCACCTTCATGGTCACCTTGCGAAACTCCTCCGCCTGCTGAGCCATTTCCTCCTGACGAGCCTCATCGGCCTGATAGATTTTCAAGGTAGTCAGGCCCTGGAGATTCTCCAAGAAGTGGTCGCCCAGACTGGTGTACTTTCCCCAGTACTTGGCCAGCAGCTTTTTGGCAAAGGTCTGCACCGCCGCAATGGCAATGGGGATGAGGGGCACGCACACCAGCAGCACCACGGCACACATCAGACTGATGGGGGCCAAGAAGATAAAGAGGGTCACGGGAGCCAGCAGGCTGTAGAAGAACTGGGGCAGGTAGGAGCCAAAGTAGATCTCCAGCTGGTCCACTCCTTCCACCGCCACCTGAACCACCTGAGCGGTGGAGGTGCGCTGGCGGTAGGAGGCCCCCAGGGTGTACAGCTTGTCAAATAGAGCCCGGCGCAGGGTGGATTTCACCTGCCGAGAGGCCAAATGGCTCATGCGGGCGGCGGCCCGCAGGGCAAACCACCGCACCACCAGAGCAACCAGGGCAATTCCTCCCGCAAAGGGGAGACTGGAGGATACCGGGCGGCCCTCCAGCAGCTGTCCCAGGAGCCAGCCCAGGGTAAACACCAGGGCGGCATTGGCCACCATGGAAATCCACTGGCAGGCCACATTTCCGGCAATAAATTGTTTGCTGTCCGGCACCATGCCCAACAGCCGTTTGTCCATCATCATGGGAATCTCCTCTCCTTTGAATTGGCTCAGGCTAACAGAAATGAAAAAAAGAAAGTTAGCAAAAGCTAACGTTTTGTGCAAAAAAGAACAGGGCGAAGTTACCCTATGCAAACTATAGCACATTCCAGGCGGTGGTGCAAGCAGAAAATGGGGGGAGGGCATAGGATGAAGGGGGAAACCCCTGGAAGGAGGATGCCTAGATGGGAATTACCAGTTCAAATAAAGTGGTGGACCGCAGCGAAGTGAGCTGTGACGGCGAATTTCAGGTGACGCTGGCACTGACGGCGGCCCCAGACATCATTGAGAACCCCACCGATATTGTATTGGTGTTGGACCGCTCCGGCAGCATGTCAGGCGTGCCGCTGGCCGCCATGAAGGAGGGGGCAGACACCTTTATTGACATCATACAGCAGGCCACCGACGACGGCAGCGGCAGCGGGGACTTGGGCTCCGGCACCCGCATGGGGGTGGTGAGCTTTTCCTCGTCCGCTGTGGTGGATGCGCCTTTGACGGCCTCGGTGAGTCAGTTGAAAGGAGCGGTGGACGCCCTCAACGCAGGTGGCACAACCAGGGGGACGCCTTTGCTATGGCCACCCAGCTGTTGGAGACGGGGACCAATCCGGTGAAGGTGATGGTGCTGTTTACCGACGGCAACACCACTGCAGGACCGCCCCCGGCCCCCATTGCGGCCCAGGCCCGGGACAAGGGCATTATCATCTACTGTATCGGGCTGGTGGGGTCGGATGGCCTGGATGTCAGCGCCCTGAACAACTGGGCCACCGACCCGGACTCGGTGCATGTGGCCATTGCCCCCACCCCTCAGGACTTGGAGGAGATTTTTGCAGAGTTGGCGGCCAACCTCACCAAGCCCGGCGCCACGGATTTGAAGATTGTGGAGCAGCTCAACCCCGATTTTGAGATCGTCAACATCGTGACCCCGGCCAAGGGCAGCGTGGAGCAGCAGTCGGACACCCAGCTGGCCTGGAAGATGGACAGTCTGGGCGTCAGCGGGGTGGAAAGCGCCACCCTGGCTTTCCGGGTCCGCCATCGGGGCGTGACTGGGGGCGTGAAGAAGGTCAATCAGTCCATCCAGTACAGCGACGCCTAGGGAAACTTGGTGGACTTCCCCGACCCCACCGTGAACGTGAAATGTGACCTGGTGGTGTGCGCCGAGCCCTGTCCCACCCCGGTGGACGTGGTGGCGGAGGGGTGCTCCGACACGGTCGTGGTGGACGTGGGGGATGTGCAGCTGGGGGCCCAGGGGCGTATCATCCAGCTGGAGGTGACGGTGAAGGACGTCTGTCCCAACCGCCGGGTGGCCTTAGGCGTGATGTTAGAGGAGGTGGGCCCGGACGGGAAAACAGAGCCCCGTGGGTTTAAGGCGTACACCATTCCCGCCCACACCCAGCCGGGATGCCGGGACGTGCAGGTCCAGTGCATCCGCTTTGTGGTGCCCGAAGATGTGTCCCTGGGGGGAAGTCTCTGTGTGACACCCGCCGCTTCCAGGTCCAGCTTATCGCCCAGGAGATGGATTGGGAGTTCCGCTGTCCGTAAACCAATCGCTATGCCAGGTGGGGAGATTCCCCACCTGGCAAAATTTTTTTGAAAACCTGTTGGAATAACAACAGAAAGAGGCGGCAAACCTGTGCTACCATGCTCCTTGTCATAAGAAAGGTTTAAGACGCTGTCAGCGGTGGCATTCTATGGGTATCAACCGGAAGGGAAGTGCTGATATGAATGCGACAGTGGATCAATATCTGTGTATCGGGTGCGGGGCCTGTGTCGCCTTGTGTCCTCGGGTGTTTCGTATGGGAGAGGACGGCAAGTCGGGGGTGAGCCAGGCGGTCACGGAGGAGACCTTGTCCCAGGTGCAGGAGGCCATTGACTCCTGCCCGGTCACCGCCATCAGCTGGCTGGAACACGAGTAAAAGGAGTTATTCACATGGAACAAAAGATGTTTTGCTACCAGTGCCAGGAGACCGCCGGGTGCCGTGGGTGCACCATGGTGGGGGTGTGCGGCAAGCAGCCGGACGTAGCCGCCATGCAGGACCTGCTGGTGTATGTCAGCCGGGGCATTTCCGCCGTCACTACGGCTCTGCGTAAGGAGGGGAAGACGGTTGCCCCGGAGATCAACCATCTCATTACCCTCAACCTCTTCACCACCATCACCAACGCCAACTTTGACCGGGAGAGCATCGAGGCCCGCATCCGGGCCACGCTGGAGGCCAAGGCTCAGCTGCTGGCCCAGCTCGGCGATACCGCGAACCTGCCCCAGGCCGCCCTATGGGACGGCGCTGGGGACTGGGAGGAGAAGGCCAAGACGGTGGGGGTGCTGTCCACCGAGAATGAGGACATTCGCTCCCTGCGGGAACTGATTACCTACGGCCTCAAGGGCCTGTCCGCCTACTCCAAGCACGCCAACGCCCTGCTCCAGGACGACGAGGACGTGGACGCCTTTTTGCAGCGGGCACTGGCCGCCACCTTGGACGACAGCCTCACGGTGGACCAGCTGGTGGCTTTGACCATGGAGACAGGCAAGTACGGCGTGGCGGGCATGGCCATGCTGGACAAGGCCAACACCACCGCCTATGGAAACCCTGAGATCACCCGCGTCAACATCGGGGTGGGCAAGAATCCCGGTATTCTGGTCTCCGGCCACGATCTGCGGGACCTGGAGATGCTGCTGGAGCAGACCCAGGGCACCGGGGTGGACGTGTACACCCACTCGGAGATGCTCCCCGCCCACTACTATCCCGCCTTTAAGAAGTACCCCAACTTTGTGGGCAACTACGGCAACGCCTGGTGGAAGCAGAAGGAGGAGTTTGAGTCCTTCCACGGCCCCATCCTCATGACTACCAACTGCATTGTGCCCCCCAAGGATAGCTACAAGGATCGGCTGTACACCACCGGGGCCGCCGGATACCCCGGCTGTACCCACATTCCCGGCGAGATCGGGGAGCAGAAGGACTTTTCTGCCCTCATTGCCCATGCCAAGACCTGTGAGCCTCCCGCCCAGTTGGAGACCGGGGAGATTGTGGGCGGCTTTGCCCACGCCCAGGTGCTGGCCCTGGCTGACCAGGTGGTGGAGGCGGTGAAGAGCGGCGCCATCCGCAAGTTTGTGGTCATGGCCGGCTGCGATGGCCGAGCCAAGAGCCGGGAGTACTACACCGAGTTTGCCAAGGCTCTGTCCCAGGACACGGTGATTCTCACCGCTGGCTGCGCCAAGTACAAGTACAACAAGCTGCCTCTGGGTGACATCGGCGGCATTCCCCGGGTGCTGGACGCCGGACAGTGCAACGACTCCTACTCTCTGGCGGTCATCGCCCTGAAGCTCAAGGAGGTGTTCGGGCTGGAGGACATCAACGACCTGCCCATCATCTATAACATCGCCTGGTATGAGCAGAAGGCGGTTATCGTGCTCCTGGCCCTGCTGTACCTGGGAGTGAAGAACATCCACCTGGGTCCCACTCTCCCCGCTTTCCTCAGCCCCAACGTGGCCAAGGTGCTGGTGGACAACTTCGGCATTGCAGGGATCGGCACCGTGGAGGGGGACATGAAGCTGTTCTTCGGCGAGAACGCCTGATTTTCCCCGTGAAATTCCTTGCTTTTTGTTGGAATAACAACATACTTTTTCCGGGGAAAGGTGTATACTAAACGTATTCCCACACAGAGTGAGGCGTTTTCGTATGCAGAGAAATGAGATGATCGATCAGATTACTTGGAAGATGGTGGACCACGACCGGGGCAGCGCCAAGCGCATCCAGCACTTTTTAAAGGTGCACCGGTTTGCCCAGCTCATCGGCCGGGGAGAGGGGCTGGACGCCCACACCCAGCTGGTGCTGGAGTGCGCCGCCCTGGTCCACGACATCGCCATCGGCCCCTGCAAGGCCAAGTATGGCCGGTGCACCGGCACCTTGCAGGAGCAGGAGGGCCCGGCCTACGCCCGGGACCTGCTGGCGGAGTTCCAGCTGCCCCAGGCCGACGTGGACCGCATCGGCTACCTGGTGGCCCACCATCATTCCTATGACAATATCCAGGGTATGGACTATCAGATCCTGGTGGAGGCGGACTTCCTGGTCAACTTCCACGAGGACAAGATGGAGAAAGAGACGGTACAGGAGACCATGAACCGGATTTTCCGTACTGAGACCGGGAAACGGCTGTGCCGGACCATGTTCGACCTGGACCAGTGACCCGTTCCGCGAGCGGAGGTCCCTTCCAGTGGACGTAAAAATGAAAAACATCAGCAAATCCGAGGTGTTGGTCTTAAAAGACCAGGTTACCTATCAGCAGGGCCAGGTGGTTAGCAAAACTCTGGCCCAGAACGATGCCGTGAGCATCACCCTCTTTTCCTTTGACAAGGGAGAGGAGATCAGCACCCACCAGTCCGGGGGAGACGCCTTTGTCACCTGCCTGGACGGGGTGGGGAAGATCACCATCGACGGGGTGGACTATCTGCTCCATGAGGGGGAATCCATTGTGATGCCCGCCGGGCACCCCCACGCCGTGTATGGCCAGGAGCAGTTCAAGATGCTCCTGGTGGTGGTATTCTAATCAAGGAAGGTGAAATGTATGAAAGCAGTGGTAGATCAGGATCTGTGCATCGGCTGCGGCCTGTGCTGCGGCACCTGCCCCGACGTGTTCCGTCTCAGCGGCGAGGGCAAGTCTGAGGCCTATCAGGAGGCCACGGAGGACAACCGGGGCCTGGTGCAGGAGGCCATTGACGGATGCCCCGTGTCCGCCATCAGCTGGGCCGAGTAACTTCCAATCCAGACAACGCCGGAGTGCAGCCATGTGCTGCGCCCCGGCGTTTTTGGCGTCCGGTGATTGAAAATCCGGCGCAATCCTGTATAATGGAGGAAAGTAACCACTAGGAGGAACCAAACCATGTATCAAGAGACATCCCGTGAAGTGCTCAACTTCATTGAACATAGCCCCAGCTGCTTCCACGCGGTGGAGCAGCTCTCCCAGATGCTGGACCAGGCCGGGTATCAGCGTCTGAAAGAGTGCAACGGCTGGACTCTGGAACAGGGGGGCAAGTATTACGTCACCCGCAACGGCTCGTCCATCATTGCCTTCCATGTGGGCCAGCAGCTGGACAATTACCACTTCCAGATCACCGCCTCCCACAGCGACTCTCCCAGCTATAAGGTGAAGGAGAAGGCGGAGCTCAAGGGCAAGGGCGGCTATCTCCAGCTGAACACGGAAGGGTACGGCGGCATGATCTGCTCCAGCTGGCTGGACCGGCCTCTGTCTCTGGCTGGCCGAGTGCTGGTGCGCCAGGGCAACGTGGTGGAGACCCGGCTTCTCAACATCGACCGGGACCTGCTGCTCATCCCCAACGTGGCCATCCACATGAACCGGGACGTGAATTCTGGCATGAAGTACAACCAGCAGGTGGACATGCTCCCCCTGTTCTCCGCCGGGGAGTGTGGAGAGAACAGCTACTATGAGCTCATCGCCCAGGAACTGGGGATGAAGCCGGAGGACGTTGTGGGCTGTGACCTGTACCTCTACCCCCGGGTGGCCCCCTCCCTGTGGGGCGCCAAGGAGGAGTTCATCTCTTCCCCCCGCCTGGACGACCTCCAGTGCGCCTATACCTCCATGAAGGCCCTGGTGGACAGCCACAACCCCCACGGGGTCAACGTGTGCTGCTGTTTTGACAACGAGGAGGTGGGCTCCGGCACCAAGCAGGGCGCTCTGTCCACCTTCCTGCGGGACGTGCTCCAGCGGGTCCACGCTGCCCTGGGCCATGCCCCCGAGGACTACTTCCGGGCGGTGGCCAAGAGCTTCATGGTGTCCTGTGACAACGCCCACGCCGTCCACCCCAACCACCCGGAGAAGACGGACGGGGAGAACTGTGTGTATATGAATAAGGGCATTGTGGTGAAGTTCTCCGCCAACCAGAAGTACACCACCGACGGCATCAGCGCCGCCATCTTCATGCAGCTGTGCAAGGACGCCCAGGTTCCGGTGCAGACCTTCGCCAACCGCAGCGACATGGCAGGAGGCAGCACCTTGGGCAACCTGTCCACCCAGCAGGTGTCCCTCCACACCGTGGATGTGGGCCTGCCCCAGCTGGCCATGCACTCCACCTATGAGACGGCAGGGGTGAAGGATTCCGCCTATATGGTCCAGGCCCTCACCGCCTTCTATAATACCGACCTGGACATCACCGACAGCGATCGGTTTGTGCTGGGCTGAGAATACGAGAAACGAGGTGTGTTTCATGGGCCAACCGCTGCAATTTTGCCGAGGCGGTGGATGCACCGCCAAGCTGGGCCCTGCGGCCCTGAGCCGGGTGCTGGAGAAGCTGCCCCGGCCCACCGACCCCAATTTGCTCATTGGCGCCCAGTCCAGCGACGACGCCGCAGTGTACCGCCTCACCGATGACCTGGCCATCGTCCAGACCCTGGACTTCTTCCCACCCATGTTGGACGACCCCTACCTCTTCGGGCAGGTGGCTGCCACCAACGCCCTCAGTGACATCTACGCTATGGGGGGAGAGGTGAAGACGGCGCTGAACATCGTCTGCTTTCCCGAGGAGATGGACCTGAACATTCTGGGCGAGATCCTCCGGGGCGGCAGCGAGAAGGTGCTGGAGGCCGGGGGCTCCCTGGCCGGGGGCCACTCCATCGCCGACCAGGAGGTGAAGTACGGCCTGTCTGTGACAGGGGTGGTCCACCCCCAGCGAATTCTGGCCAACAACACCGGAACCGTGGGGGACCACCTCATCCTCACCAAACCTCTGGGGGTGGGCCTGCTGTGTACCGCCGCCCGGCTGGGCCAGGCGGACCCCCAGGCCTTCCAGGGAGCGGTGAAGTCCATGACCACCTTAAACAAATACGCCGCCCAAGTGGCGGCCAAGTACCGGGTCCACGCTGCCACCGATGTGACAGGGTTCGGATTGTTGGGGCACCTCCACGAGATGATGCGCCCCGACCTGTCCGCCCGGATTTTCGCCCACGCCCTGCCCGTGCTGGACACGGCCCTGGAGTGTGCCGACGAGTTTTGCCTCACCGCCGCCGGGCAGCGCAACCGCAACTTTGCCGCCCAGCGGGCGGTGCTCCACGGGCTCACTTTTGCCCAGGAGGAACTGCTCTTTGACCCCCAGACCTCGGGGGGACTGCTGCTGGCGGTGGAGGAGGCGGATGCTCAACCTCTGCTGGAGGAACTGCGCACGTTAAATCTGCCCTGCGGCGACATCGGGACCATTCTGCCCCGGTTGGACGCAGAGATCATTGTAGAACCGTAAACAAGAGGAGGAAATGAATATGGAAGTTCTGGTGGATGCCCGTGGCAAGGCATGTCCCTTGCCAGTGATTGAGACTCGCAACGCTCTGCGGGAGCACGGCGCTCCCGTGGTGACCCTGGTGGACAACGACATTGCCCGGCAGAACGTGGAGAAGATGGCCCGTCAGATGGGCCTGAATGCCGATACTCAGCAGGCGGAGGGGGGCTGGCGCATCACCCTCACCGCTGCAGGACAGGGCTTTGACCCGAACGGCCAGGAGGTGGAAGACCTCATGGAGAACATTCCCCCCTGCACTGTGCCTGTCCAGGGCCCCACTGTGGTGGTGCTGTCCTCGGACCAGATGGGTATGGGGGACGAGGTGCTGGGCCGGGCCCTGATGAAGGGCTTTGTCTACGCCCTCACCCAGCTGGATGAGGCCCCGGCCACCGTACTGCTCTACAACGGCGGCGCCAAGCTGTCCGTGGAGGGGGCGGAGACGGTGGCGGACCTGAAGACCCTGGAAGAGGCTGGGGCTGAAATCCTCACCTGTGGCACCTGCCTGAACCACTATGGTCTCACCGAGAAGCTGGCGGTGGGCAGCGTCACCAACATGTATGTCATTGCCGAGACCATGGCCAAGGCCGGAAAGGTCATCTGCCCATGAGAGGCGTGGTAGTCGTCCGGGGCGGGGGAGACCTGGCCAGCGGGACCATCCTGCGCCTGTACCAGTGCGGGGTGCGAGTGTTGGTGCTGGAGTGCGCCCAGCCTACCGCCATCCGCCGGGCGGTGGCCTTCTGTGAGGCGGTGTATGACGGTGTGACCCAGGTGGAAGGGGTGACCTGTCGCCGCATTGACACCCCGGAGCAGGCCGAAACAGTGTGGGCGGCGGGGGAGATTCCCCTGCTGGTGGACGAGACTGGGACGTGCCTGCCTCAGGTCCGGCCTGTGGCCCTGGTAGACGCCATTCTGGCCAAGCGCAACCTGGGTACCACTCGGGATATGGCCCCTATCACCGTGGCCCTGGGCCCTGGCTTTGTGGCTGGGGAGGATGTGGACGCCGTGGTGGAGACCATGCGGGGCCACCGTCTGGGCCGGGTGCTGTACACCGGAGCCGCCCAGCCCAACACGGGGGTGCCGGGGAAGATCGGCGGCTACGACAAGGAGCGGGTCATCCACGCCCCGGCGGACGGGGCCCTGGTGCCCTGCACAGCCATCGGTGACGTGGTGCAGGCGGGGCAGACCCTGGCCATGCTTGGAGACGTGCCGGTGCCCGCCACCATTGCCGGCGTGCTCCGAGGCCTCATCCGGGCGGGATACCCGGTGACCAAGGGCCTGAAAATTGCAGACATTGACCCCCGACTGGGAGAGCGGGAGAACTGTACCACCGTCTCGGACAAGGCCCGGGCCATTGCCGGGGGCGTGTTGGAGGCCCTGCTCCACCTGACCCAGGAGAGAGGCCTCACCCGTTGTCTGCTGGGGGAGGGGTGAGCCCATGATCTATCTGGATGCGGCGGCCACCTCCTTTTTGAAGCCACCCTGTGTGGCCCAGGCTGTGGTGGATGCCATGCACACGGTGGGCTCCCCAGGACGGGGAGCCCATCCTCTGACGTTGGCGGCCTCCCGCACCGTGTGGGCCTGCCGGGAGGCGGTGGCGGAGCTGTTGGGTGCCACAGACCCCGCCCGGGTCTGCTTCACCCCAAACTCTACAGTGGCGCTGAACACCGCCATCTGTGGCTTGTACGGCCCGGGGGACCACGTCATCACCACCGCCCTGGAGCACAACTCTGTACTGCGCCCCCTGTATCGCCTGGAGGGGCTGGAGCTGACCATTCTTCCCGCCGACGAAACGGGTAACATCGACTATGGGGACTTTACCCGGGCCCTGCGCCCAAACACCCGGGGGGTGGTGTGTACCCACGCCTCCAATGTCACGGGCAATACCCTGGATTTGAAGTGTATCGGGAACTTTTGTCGGGCTCATGGTCTCACCTTTGTGGTGGATGCCTCCCAGTCTGCGGGAGTGCTGGAGGTGAACCAGCAGGCGGTGGGGGCGTCGGTGGTGTGCTTTACCGGCCACAAGGGGCTGTTGGGCCCCCAGGGCACGGGGGGATTGAGTGTGGCCCCGGATGTGACCCTTCGCCCCTTTGTAGTGGGGGGCAGCGGCGTGCACAGCTATGACCGCCGCCATCCCCGGGACCTGCCCGAGGGCCTGGAGGCGGGCACCCTTAACGCCCATGGCCTGGCGGGGCTGCTGGCTGGGATAACTTATATCAAAGAACAGGGCCGGGAAAACTTGTATCGGAAAGAGATGAAATTGGCCCGGACATTCATAGACGGAGTGCGGGACCTCCCCGGCGTGACGCTATACGGGGATGTGGACGCCCTCCACCGCACGGCGGTGGTGTCTTTAAACTTGGGAGAGGAGGATGCCGGAGCGGTGGCGGACGTGTTGGCCCAGGAGTTTGGAATCTGCACCCGGGCGGGGGCCCACTGCGCCCCTCTTATCCATGAGGCCCTGGGCACTTCAGCCCGGGGTGCCGTGCGGTTTTCCTTCTCCCATCTGAATACCCCCCAAGAGGTAGCCCAAGCCGTGGACGCTGTGTTTGAGCTGGTCCGGCGGCTATCACCCATATAAGGAGAAACCCATGTTGAGAAAACCTCAGCTTCGCCTGGTCATCACCTTTCACACCACGGCGGAGGCATTGAAAAGCGAGAAACTGGCCCGGGAGCAGGGCCTGGAGGGACGGCTGATTC
This sequence comes from Pseudoflavonifractor sp. SW1122, assembly GCF_012027765.1. NCBI lineage: Bacteria > Bacillati > Bacillota > Clostridia > Eubacteriales > Oscillospiraceae > Pseudoflavonifractor > Pseudoflavonifractor sp. SW1122. The sequence continues at coordinate 18,669 of NZ_SJOS01000020.1, forward strand.
CGGTGCCCCAGGTCCTCAGCGCCGGGTGTGGGCTGGCGTGGAGTGCCCCGCCGGAGACTCAGGCGGCCATGGAGACCGTGCTGGAGCGGGGGAATATCCACCCACAGCAGATCATTCAACTGACCATTTAGGAGGGATGCAGGTGGACAACGGATATCAAGCTCTGGCCCGGGCCCTGGACGAGAAGGGCTTGGTGTGGCGGGTTACCGCTCTGGAGGGGGAGACCCTGGGCCAGGCGGTCCAGTTGGAGCAGCGCCCTGCCTGGCTGGGCCACGGCTTCCAGCCCCCTTGTCAGACCACCGATGAGGGGGGGCGGGCGGTGCTGGTGGAGTGCCTGCGCCGGGAAAAGGCCCTGCTCATCTGCGGCGGCGGCCATGTGTCGGTGCCGGTGGCCCGGCTGGGAGTGATGCTGGGCTACCAGGTGACGGTGGTGGACGACCGGGAGGAGTTTGCCCAACCTCAGCGGTTTGAGCCGGGGGTAAACACGGTGTGCGCCCCCTTCGAGGAGTATCTGTCCCAGACCTTCCCCTGGGAGGAGTATCCCGACCTGTCCGTGGTCATCGTCACCCGGGGCCACGGAGGAGATGCCGCGTGCCTGCGTCAGGCGGTGAAGCACCCATTAACCTATCTGGGCATGATCGGCAGTAAGAGAAAAAATCAGGCCATCTTCCAGCTGCTCCAGGGGGAGGGGGTGGACCCCCAGGCGTTGGAGCGGGTCCACGCCCCCATCGGGCTGGACATCGGGGCCCAGACCCCCGAGGAGATCGCCGTTTCCATCGCTGCGGAGTGGATTGCCACCCGCCAGTGTGGCCAGGGCTCTGTCTTCCCCCGGGAGCTCCGGGAGGCGCTGCGGTCCGGGGCCGGGGGTGTCATGGTCACGGTGGTGAAAAAATCCGGCTCTGCCCCCCGGGGTGTGGGAACCCGGATGTTGATTCGTCCTGACGGCACCACCGTGGGCACTATCGGCGGTGGTCTGGCGGAATACCAGGCGGTGTGCCAGGGGCGGGACTTGTTGGACCACCCTCGCCCCATGTTGGTCTCCTATGACATGCGCTCCGGGGAAGCGGGGCGCTCCGGCATGATCTGCGGCGGCACCATTGAGGTGCTGTTTGAAGAGGTGTCAACCCAAGTATAAATGAAAAAATGCCTGTTCAGCTTCGGCTGGACAGGCATTTTTTATGGGCAAATGGTGCAGGAAATCCCACAGGCGGAGAGAAAATCCTTCACTTGGGCCGCCACCTCTTGGCGGCGAGGGTGGTCCGCCTGGGTGAGTAGGACATGGTACTTCTCTGGGGGCAGCCCTGCGGCGTCCATGGCGTCCTGAATGCAGAAGAGCACATCGGGGGTGTCCACGGTGTGTTGGGGATGTTCCGCCCAGTCCGGGCAGAGCTGGTAGCAGTGGACGCACTCGGCCACCGGGCGGTCCACAGCGGACAGCCCCGCCACCACCAGACACAGGTCGGTATCGGGCAAGATCACCGGTTCAAAGGAGCGGTGCAGCTTCAAGGGCAGCATTTTGGCCCCGTCTGCCTCGTACAGCACCAGCTGGGCTGTCTCACAGCCCAGTTCCAAAAGTTCCGGGGAGAGCGCGCGCAGCTTGCCTTCCTGAGAGGTACATCCGGCACAGGTGACCCCTGGCTGGGCCAATGCCTCGGCCAACTCCTGGGGTGAGGGGTCTATGAGAAGTCGATCACATACCGTGTCCGGGTAGGGGCGGATGCGGGTGGTGGTGGTCAGCAGTACCCGCCGCTGGCGGTGGGCCACAGCCAACCGCCCCAGGGCGGTGGTCTTTCCTCCCGCTCCGATGGCGGCCACAGAATGCATGGTCTCCAGAGAAATTGGCACGGGATATCCCTCCTGTTCCTGACTGTAATATCTAATTTATCAAAGCATAGTTGGCTGGAAATTGCAAGAGGAATTGAGGGAAAAAGTACCATTGCCCCGTAATGGGAGGCAATAAACTCCAGTATGAGAGAAACAGGACATAAATGGACACATATGGAGGGGAGACAGACAAGATGCACAAAAATCGAAAATGAGATTGAAAAAAAGTGGGTAATGTGCTTTAATTTAGTAAAATATCCATGGAGGAACAGCGGAGCGGCCCACGGGCCGGACATAGGAAGAGGGGGAGTTTACCGTGGTGTGGCAAGACAGAGACAAGGGTGAGAGTGGCGTGCAGTTTCCGTACCGTTACCGGGTCATGCTGGTGGACGACGAGGAGGAAGTGCGGGAAGGCGTGCGAGAGAAGGTGGAGTGGAACCGCTGTGGCTTTGAGCTGGTGGCCGAGGCGTCCAATGGCCAGGAGGCCTGGGAGACCGCCAAAACGGTAGCCCCCGACGTGGTGATTACCGACATTCGTATGCCCTTTATGAGCGGGCTGGAGCTGTGCCACAACCTGCGCACCATGTTTCCTGATATCTGCCTGGTGATTCTCACCGGGTATGACGACTTTGACTACGCCAAACGGGCCATTCAGGAGAATGTGACCGAGTATATCTTAAAGCCTGTGAATTTCGGGGAGTTTACCGCTCTCATGGGGCGAATTCGAGAGAAGCTGGACCAGCACCTGGCCAAGCAGTACGATTTGAAGCGGCTGAGAGAGCAGTACGAGATGAGTTTGCCTGCCATGCGGGAACAGCTGCTGGCCCGGCTGTTGGACAGCAGCGTCCAGGAGGAGTGGGCCCGGGAAAAGGCTCGGGAAATGCGCCTGACCATCATCGGAGAGAAGTGGACCATTGCCCTCATCCGCTACAACGGGGGAGAGGTGGCCAGTAGGGAGCGGGAGCTGCTGCCCCACATGGTGCGGCAGCGGGCGGAGAAGGAGTTGCCCCGGTACTGTCCTGTGATATGCTTCCTCTACCAGGACTATGTGGCGGTGTTGGCCACCATCGAGCAGCAGCAGGACATGCTTCAGCTCATCAACGGCATGCGCCAGATCTGCCTGTCCGCCCAGCGATTCCTCCAGCTGGAGCTGGCGGTGGGCATTGGCAGCACTTGCACCGCCCTGTCCCAGCTGCGCCGATCTGCCATGGAGGCCAGAAACGCTCTGGACTATCAGACCATGGTGGGGGAGGAACCGGTGGTGTACATCGGGGACATTGAGCCCCAGACCACCGAGGCCTCCGCTCTGGAGGGCTATTCCTTCCGGGAGCTTCTGGCCGCCATGCGCCTGGAGGACAACGACCAGATTGAGAAGACCGTGCGCAACTTTCTCTCGGTGCTGCGGGCCAAGAAAATGCCGGTGTCCCAGTACCGGCTGTCGGTGATGGAGCTGGCCACCGAGCTGCTGCGGGTTATCAAGACCTATGAGCTGGAGGACACCGACGATCTGTCCCAGCAGTTGGTGGAACTGACGTTACTAAAAAATCTCAACTCTCCCTGGGTCTTTGAGAGCCGCCTCATCCAGCTGTGCCAGCAGATCAGCCGCTCCATTGCGCAAAAGCGCAACAACGCCACCCAGCTGGTGGCGGAGGAGGCCAAGAGCTATATTCAGAAGCACTACAGCAACCCGAATCTGTCCCTGGAGTCGGTGTGCACCCATCTGCATTTGAGTGTCAGCCACTTTTCCACCCTGTTCAAGCAGGAGACGGGGTGCGGGTTTGTCAACTACCTCACCCAGGTGCGGCTGACCCAGGCGGCGTGGCTGCTGGACAACACGGACAGTGCGGTGGGGGAGATCGCCCAACAGGTGGGATACAGCGAACCGGCCTATTTCAGCTACGTGTTTAAAAAGAGGTACGGGGTCTCCCCCATGAAATACCGCTATATGAAGGAGAAGAGTGAAGATGGGGAGGGTTAAGCAGGTACTGACCCACTGGCTGGAGGGGTTTCGCAGCAAGAACATCCAGTATACCATCGCTCTGGCCTTTACCGGCATCACCCTGGTGGCTATGACGCTGGTGGGGATCGTGCTGTACACCGGATTTTTCTCCTCGGCGGAGACCATGATGAAGGAGAACAACACCCGTCTGGTGGAACAGATTGGACTGAACCTGGACATGTACCTGAAAAACATGATGCGGGTGTCCGAGACGGCCTACTACCGGGTGATTAAAAAGCACGACTTGGCGGTGGACGACATTGGGGAGCAGATCGAGCTGCTGTACGACGCCAACAAGGACCTGCTGGTGAGCATTGTCATCCTGGACCCCGAGGGCAACGTGCTGACCAGTGCCCCGGCAGCCAAGGAGAAGGAGACCCAGACGGCGAAAGATCAGGCGTGGTTCCGGGAGGCCCTGGACAAAATCGAGAACTTTCACTTCTCTCTGCCCCATGTGCAGAACCTGTTTGACGACCCGGACTGCCGCTACCGCTGGGTGGTGTCCCTGTCTCGGGCGGTGGAGCTGACGGAGAATGGACAGGTGGGCCAGGGCGTGCTGCTGTTGGACATCAACTTCTCCGGCATTGAGCAGATTTTCAACAACGCCGGATACGGGGACTCCGGTTACGCCTACCTGGTGGGGGAGGACGGGGAGATGATCTACCACCCCCGGCAGCAATTGGTGTACTCCGACCTCTTTGAAGAGGACAGTTTGGCCTACGTGGGGGAGGAGGACGGCAACTACATTGGAAAGGTGAGCGGGCAGGACTCGGTGATCACCGTCAAGACGGTGGGATATACCGGATGGAAGATTGTCCGGGTGGCCCCCGTGGGCATCTATTCCGATGACGTGCTGTTTATCCAGCTGGCGGGCCTCATTGGTGTGGTATGTCTGGCCATCCTCATCATCTTGGTCAACCAGTCGGTGTCTTCCCAGATTGCACGCCCAGTGGAACAGCTGCAAAAGTCGGTGGAGAAGCTGGAAAATGGAGATTTGGATGCAGAGATTGCCATCGGTGGCTCCTATGAGATTCAACGGCTGGGCAGGACAGTGCAGTCCATGGCCCAGGAGATGAAAAAACTCATGGCGGATGTGGTGAAGGAGCAGGAGTCCAAGCACAAAAGTGAGTTGGACGCCCTCCAGCACCAGATCAATCCCCATTTCCTCTACAATACCCTCTCTTCCATTGTGTGGATGATTGAGAAGGGGCGGGCGGAGGAGTCGGTGAACATGATCGGGGCTCTGTCCCGGTTGTTCCGCATCAGCCTCAGTAAGGGGCGCACCATCATCCGAGTGGGGGACGAGCTGGAGCATGCCAAGAGCTATCTCACCATTCAAAAGGTGCGGTATAAAAACAAGTTCACCGTCACCTTTGACACCGACCCAGAGGTGCTGGAGCTGTCCACGGTGAAGCTCATCATCCAGCCCCTGTTGGAAAACGCCATCTATCACGGGATGGAGTTCATGGACGGGGATGGAGAGATCACCGTGCGCTCCCAAATCCGGGATGGACAGCTGTACATTGCGGTGCAGGACAACGGGGACGGCATGCCGCCGGACCTGTGTGCCAAGCTGCTGGACCCCAACGCAAAAGTGACACAGGGGAAATCCGGCTCCCGGGGGTCTGGCCTGGGTATGCGCAACGTCCACGAGCGTATCCGCCTGGCCTTTGGGGCGGAGTATGGCCTGAGCATCCGCAGCAAATTGGGATGGGGAACTGTGGTGGAGGCACACCTGCCCTGCATTCCCTACGACGAAGAGAACGGGGGGGCCTGACATGCAAACAAAACGCAAATACAGTTGGGGATACCTGGCTCTGGCAGTGGTAGTGTGCGGTGTGCTGTTGGTGTCCTGGGGGAACCTGAGAAGGAAACAGCGCCTGTCAGAGCCGGTGGAGTTGTCGGTGATCGTGCGCTGGCAGTCCAGCGAGGTCTGGGAGAACATCCGACGGGGCATTGAGCTGGCCGCCCAGGACTACAACCTGGATGTCATGTATATTACCTTGACAGATGGAAACAGCGTTCAGGAGCAAGAGACCATGATTGATCGGGAGACCCAGCTGGACACCCAGGCCATTTTGCTCGCCGCCGCGGACCAGGAGGCCCTGTGCCAGACGGTGGAGGAGACCCAGAAGAAGATCCCCGTCATCTGCTTTGAGTCGGGGACGGTGTGTCCGGAAGACGTGATGTGTGTTTCGGCGGACAACTACGCCATGGGTCAGGAGCTGGGCAAGCTGTTGCTGGCACAGGGCATGGAGCAGGGCCAGGTGCTGCTGGTGGGGGCGGACAGCCCCTGCCAGAGCATCCAGGACCGGAAGGCAGGGGTGCTGTCCGTGTTGGAGGACTACCCCATCAGCACCACCGTATGCAGTGGGCTGGAAGAGGAGTCGGAGCTGACGGAGTACGACGCGGTTCTGGCTCTGGACACCCAGCCTTTGGAGGATGCGGCACAGCGCCTGGAGAGCCACCCACAGGAGGTGGTGCTGCTGGGCATCGGGGGGAATAACCGCATCGCCTACCACATGGAGCACAACGTCATCCAGGGAATCGTGGCCCAGAACGAGGTGGGCATGGGATACCTGGCGGCAAAGCAGGCGGCGGACGCGGTGCGCACCCGTGCCTCTCAGGAGGCTCCGGGGATTGAGTACCGGGTCATCACCAAAGAGACCATGTACGAGCGGGAGAATGAGCAGCTGCTCTTCCCCTTCGGGCTGTGATGGGAAAAGGGGAGGAAAGGAAAACATGAGAAAGGTATTGATAGCCCTGGTGATTTTGGCCGTGGGGCTGTCCGGGCTGCTGATCTGGCACTGCTCGGGCATTGAAATGGAGAACAACCAGGTTCGAATCGGGGTGACGGTGTACCAGATGGAGGACCCGTTCATTGCCCAGATTCCCCATTACATTGAGAAGATCGCCAAGGAGTACGAGGAAGAGCACGGAGTGCGGGTGTTTGTGGACGTGGTGGATGCCATGGGAAACCAGAACCTGCAAAATGACCAGGTGAGCCAGTTTTTGGACCGGGACTTTGACGTGCTGTGTGTGAACATGGTGGACCGCACGGCGGCGGGCAGCATTGTGGACAAGGCCATGCAGGCCGACGTCCCAGTGGTATTTTTCAACCGCGAGCCGGTGGAAGAGGACATGCGCCGCTGGGATAAGCTGTACTACGTGTGCTCCAAAGCGGACGAGTCCGGCGTGTTGGAGGGCGGCATTGTGGTGGATGCCTACCAGGCACAGCCGGAGCGCTGGGACAAAAATGGAGACGGAAAGTTGCAATACGTGTTGTTGGAGGGGGAGCAGGGGCATCAGGACTCCCTCATCCGCACAGAAGTCACCATCAAGACCATCACCGATGCAGGCATTGAGCTGGACAAGCTGGCGGGGGAGACCGCAGATTGGCAGCGGGCCCAGGCGGGGGTGCTCATGGAGCAGTGGGTCCAGGAGTTTGGGGACCAGATTGAGCTGGTCATCAGCAACAACGACAATATGGCCCTGGGCGCTCTGGATACCTACGCCGCCCTGGGCATTGAGGAGTTGCCCATGATTGTAGGCATTGACGCCATCCAACCGGCCCTGGACGCAGTGCGGGAGGGGCGAATGACCGGCACCGTTCTCAACGATGCCAAGGGTCAGGCCCAGGCCATTTTTGACCTGGCTTACCCCCTGGCTCAGGGGAAGGACCCGGTGGAGGACTATGAAACTTTGGAAAACCGCTATGTGTGGGTCGCCCACCAGGCGGTGACCACTGAGAATCTGGAAGAGATTGTGGCACTGCTGCAGTGAGGCGGGAAGAGCAGAGACTTATAAAAATTTACGAAGGACTTTCGAAAATCTATGGAATCTACAGGACCGTATTGACGGATGCTGGGGAGAATTGTAGACTGTACCCAGTCAATTTGATCCTACATCAAGATGATTCCTTCTTTTCCTTCCCCCTTTCATCCCGAGCGGACACGGCGTAAGCCATGTCCGCTCGGGCCGTTTTATAATTGCGTGCCGTAAGAAAAATAATGGACATTGCTCAAAAACACGAAGATGGAGAACGGTCATACAGCATAGAGTGAGATGATGAGACGATGACGTAACAAGAGAGATGGGGGACGAACAGGAGAAATACACCGATGTGTGCGCACCTCCTCGGGCAGTGATGACTGAGAATCTGGAGAAGATCGGGACACTGTGACAGTGAATGTGAAAGTGTCGGATACTTATAAAATTTTTCTGAAAAATTTAGAAATTTTACGCACTTTCACCAAAGTGGTTGACGAAAGAAAAGGGCCTGTGTAAGATTGACTCAGATCAAGGACGTGACTGTAAAATATTAAGAATTCGCGCAGTCAGGGCGGTATTCTGTTCTGAGAAAGGAGAGAAGGTCAGGAATAGAGAGAAGATTGTTGAGTGTGTAGCATCAATATCGTGATATGTTAAGGAGGTAAAACAATGAAAAAAAGATGGTTGGCTGCGGTACTGGCATGCTCCTTTGCCCTGAGTGCTGTGACTGCTCAGGCAGCGGATGTGCAGTACCTCTCCAAAACGGCCCAGCCCCAACAAGGGGAGAGTGTCACTGCCAGCGATTCGGAGTGGACCCTGCGCTCTCCGGACGGCAGCATCTCCATGACAGTGAATCTGGAGGAGGACGGAAGCCTTACCTATGGGGCCTATCTGGACGGAAATCCCTTCATCTGTGACGGCTCTCAGCTGGGCTTGAAGGGGGATTCCTGGGATCTCTCCACGGGGCTTCAGTTTGCGGACATGGAAGAGACCGCCATTGACGAGACCTACGAGATGCTCTCGGGCAAGTTCTCTCAGATTGACAACTCTGCCAACCAGCTTAGCCTGACCTTTACCAAGGAGTCGGTGCCCTACGAGCTGACGGTGGAGGCCCGAGCCTATGACGACGGCGTGGCATTCCGCTATCTGGTTAACGGCGGGGATGGCCAGCTGACGGTGGTGGATGAGACCAGTAGCTTTATCACCCCAGACAACGCCAAGACTTGGTCCTTTGGAGCCGGTGGCGGTGGCTTCAGCTATGAAGAGTTCTTTAATGAGAACACTGTCAACAACATGAACGGGGACTATGCGATCCCCCTGATGTATGAGGCCTATGACGACACTTACGTGCTCATCAACGAGGCAAACCTCATGACTTCCGACTTCTGCGGCTCCATGGCCAGCACATCCGCAGATAGCACGGAGTTTAACATCCAGTTTGTCAAGACCCAGGGCAGCCCTGTCACTACCCAGCTGCCCTTTGCATCCCCCTGGCGCTATGCTGTGGCAGGGGAGATGAAGACGGTGTATGAGAACACCATGGCGGAGAACCTCAGTGACGCTCCTGATGAGGATACCTATCACTATAGTGACTGGGTGGAGCCTGGTATCGTCTCTTGGACCTGGCTGGCAGAAGGGGAGACCCGAGGTGGCCAGCAGAACATTGAGGCAGTCAAGGAGTATATCGACATGGCAGCCACTCTGGGCTGGAAGTACTTCCTGTGGGATGACGGCTGGCAGATTGACCCGGCCAACAACTCCATGGGCCCCGAGGTGCAGGAGGTCATTGACTACGCCGCAGAGCGAGGCATTGGCATTCTGGTCTGGGTCAACGAGGACTATCTGGATACCCCGGAGGAACGGGAGTCCCGGTTCTCTATCTGGAGTGAAATGGGAATCAAGGGCATCAAGGCTGACTTCTTCGACGGTGAGCACCAGAGTGAGATTCAGGAGTACCGGGCCATCTATGAGGATCTGGCCAAGTACCACATGATCGGCATCATGCACGGCTGCAACAAGCCCACCGGCGATACCCGTACCTACCCCAACATTCTCTCCCGGGAAGCGGTGCGCGGCGATGAGTTCATCAACCGCACCCAGAACACCACAGACCACACCACCACTGCTCCCTTCATCCGGGGCGCTGTGGGGCCTGCGGACTATACCCCAATTTACAATCTGGAAAACAAGCATACCGGCCAACCTCTGGGCAACGGTGACGCCACTGTGGCCCATCAGCTGATGATCACGGTGCTCTTCGAGTCCGGTCTGCCTTGTATGGCGGACAGACGCGATACCTACATGAACAGCGATGCCCGGTACTTCCTGGACCATCTCCCCGCCACCTGGGATGAGACTCGGTACTTGGACGGCGAGGTGGGCGACCACATTACCCTGGCTCGCCGCAACGGTGATGCCTGGTATCTGGTGAGCAATGCCAATGAGAATGCCCGCCAGGTCACCTTTGATATGGCAGACTTCCTCCAGCCCGGCCAGACCTATCAGGCTGAAATCTATCGGGACGGCGAGGGCCGCTTCGATCTGGTGCGTGAGGTGATTGAGGTCACTGCAGAGGACACCATTACTGTAGATCTTGCCGCCCACGGCGGCTGTGCCATCAAGGTGCACCAGCCTCAGGCCATCACCAGCGTGACGCTGGAGGACACCATGGTCTCTCTTGAGAGCGGAGAGCGCTATTCCATGTCTTTCGCCATTGACCCGGACGATGCCAGCGTGTTGGGCCTGGAGTGGACCTCCAGCGACCCCGATGTGGCCCAGGTGAGCAGTGACGGCGTGGTCACCGCAGGCCAAGCAGGCCGAGCGATTATCACCGTGAAGGAGGCCAGCAGTGGCGTGTCCGACACCTGCTTGGTGGTGGTGGAAGAACCGGACTACGTTCTGGACAGTGACCAGTGGACCATCAGCAACGGTACTGGCGGTGTTCGGTTTGAGTCGGAAGACCGAATGGTCATGGACATGAAGGTGGGTGAGCTGGGACAGCAAACGAATGCTCAAAACGTTCTGCTCATGGATGCTCCTGATGGAGATTTTACCGCTGTGGTCCAGATCGACAATCCCGAGTTGACCAGCAATCACCAGTCCATTGCTCTGGCGGCTTATGCCAGTAATTCTCGTGTGATTGCAACTATGCGCCGATTCCATAGCGGCCTGGGCGGGAATGTGTTTGCAAAGCTCAGCTACAACGGGCAGTATGACGAGGGCAAGGTGGAGGACACCCAGAAGACCGGAGCTGCTTGGCTGAAGCTGGAGCGCCAGGGTGACACATTCATCCACTCCTACAGCTACAACGGCACGGACTGGGTGGAGATCGGCCGTTCCACCAACAACCCCGACGTGACCAACTGCCAGGATCTGAAGATTGCTTTGTACACTGGGACCGGACAGAGCAATGCCACTGTTTCCGGCATCGTCTTTGAGAACCTCACCATCAACGGAGAGACCGTAGCCTTTGCTGTGGAGGGGCAGAAGACTGAGCCCACCAAGATCACCGCAGTGGAACCTCTGGACCCCGTGACCGTGGATGCAGGGACCGCCTTTGACGCCTTGGGCCTGCCTGAGACCGTGACCGTCACTGTGGACTTCCAGGATTACACGTTGGACGTGCCCGTGACTTGGAATAGTCAGGACTACAACGCTGACCAGCCCGGCCAGCAGGTGATTTCTGGCACGCTCCAGCTGCCTGAGGGCTTGGAGAACCCCGACGAGTACACCGCCCAGGTTACCGTGGAAGTGCGAGGCGACGTGGAGGAGGCGGACAAGTCTCTGCTGGAGTACGCCTACAACTATGCTCTGGAGCAGGACACCTCCAACCTCATCCCCACTGTGGCTGCCAAGTTTGAGGCCGCTATGGCAAATGCCAAGGCCGTTTTGGACGACGTCAACGCCTCCCAGACGGAGGTGAACGCCGCCTTTGACCAGCTGGTGGAGGCCATCCATATGCTGGACTTTACCCGTGGCGACAAGACCATGCTGGGGCTGCTCATTGACCGAGCCGACGGCATGATGGTCGAAGCGGACAAGTATGTCACCGACACCTGGCAGCAACTGGTGGACGCCCTGGCCAAGGCCAAGGACGTGTACGCCGACGAGGATGCCATGGATAATGAGATTCAGCCTGTGGTGGATGAGCTGCTCAGCGCCATCCTAGCTCAGCGCTTCAAGGCAGACAAGTCCATCTTGGAAGAGCTCATCGGGAAAGACGAGGGCATGGACCTCTCCGGCTATACCGCCGAGAGCGTGGAAGTGTTCCGCACCGCTCTGGCCCAGGCTCAGGCCGTGCTGGCCGACGAGACCCTCACCGAGGATGACCAGGCTACTGTGGACGCCGCCGTGGAGCAGCTGACCCGGGCCATGGACGGCCTCACCGCTGGTGGAGCCCCTGAGACCACCGATAAGCCCCAGACCACGGACAAGCCGGAGACTACCAATAAGCCTCAGGCTACCCAGAAGCCTGAGAACAACGTGCCCCAGACCGGAGACCACAGCCAGATTACTCTGTGGGTGACCATGATGAGCCTGTGTGCCGCAAGCGCACTGATTCTGGTTGCCGTCAAGGGCCGCCGCAAGGCAAAGTAAGAATACCAATTCCTCCCCATCTGACGGGCGGGTGTGGCATCAAGCCACACCCGCCCGTAGCTTTCGCCGGGATTCTACTGTAGGTTGAAAAAATAACACCAGAAGGGAGATGGCCTTGGAAGGCGGAACATGCTAAGATGGACTTGTTGAGAAAGGAGGGGCAGATATGACTGTAAACTTGGGAGACAAGATTCGGCAGTTGCGCAAAGGAAAAGGCATTTCCCAGGAGGTGCTGGCCCAGTACCTGGGGGTGAGTTTCCAGGCAGTGAGCAAGTGGGAGACGGGGGATTCACTTAGATAAAGATACCACACCATTCCCACGCTGACTTTTGCTCAACCGATACAGCCGGAGGGCTGGATAACAAGAAAAGGCGGTATGCGCCCCGTAGAGGGGTAGCGTACCGCCTTTTCTTGTGGGGGGTTTCCAAAGGGGGCAACGCCCCCATTTGGCACACGACTTTGCGAAGCAAAGTGTAGTGTGTTATACGCTCTGTCGGCGTTGCCGTGAAAATGCCGTTGCCGCCGGGGAGGGGCGGCAGGAAAACAGGGCTGTGCTTGTGTGGCGTGGAGCCGCAAGCGCAGGTCTGTTTTCATCAGCAGACAGGGCGTATATGAAAGCCCCCGTCCCTCGTCCTACGCTCCGACTTGTGGACAAAGTGTCCCGAAGTTGTGGCTACACTCCCGGAAAAGTAACAGGACAGCGGGTAACCGTCAAGGCTGAAATGAACGGGTTTACACCCGGCCTTGACCGCCACCCGCCGTCCCACTGAATGGGTGGACAAGGCGGCCAATCCCTCAAAGTGCTTGTCCGCGCTCTTTCTGATTTTGAGGTGTTCAGTTTTTCAAAATTGAATAATCAAAATAAATTTTTTCGATTGAAAAAATTTTATTTGTTATCATCTTCAATGCCATATTTTTTCTTTTGCCGAATCACATAATTACTGATTTTTTCATCATATAGTGGATACTGGTAATCCAACTGGCATGCCACTTCTGACGAAACCTCCCGGAACAATGCCATACATTGTTCAAAGGATTCCCACATATGGGGATAGGAATCCATATTATAAGTGGACATAAGTCGTTCCCACAATTCCTCTGGGACATATTGCTTCATAAATTTATAGTTTTTTCCCAAACTGAAATGAAATCCCTGTTTGATACCAATCAGCCAGGAAATCATGCGAAGCAATTCTTTTCGTACTATATCATTCATATGGTCAATAGCAAAAAGAATTTCTTTGCGGCATAAGCCCTTTACTACATATGTTGTAGTATTCCAAAATTCATTACAGCAATCGTCAAACATTCTTTGAGTAGGCTTCTGCAAGTGGTAGTCTATATCCGTTGGTATTGGCGGCTTTACGATACGGTTGTCTTTATCCAACAGTAACTTTACCAGTTTATCCCATGTAAAATACTCGTCTATCAGTTCCAGCGGCAGCAAAGTTAAATCTATCTTAACATCATCAGTAAACAGCATTAAATATGAAAATCCCTTTTCTACAGCTGGAAATAATTCCATATCTTCCGGCTTTTGCAGAATCAACCTTTCACCAAATATATCTAGCCATTTATCATCACTTGTGAAGCTGTCCATATCCGTAACAAAAAAAGTAATATCAAAATCCTGAAAATCATCAGGCGGAATATTTGTATTTGTTCTAGATCCTTCCAAAGTAACCATGCGAATGCGTTTGTCTGTTTTTGCAAAATTCAAAACAATATCATAAACTTCCTTTTCTGATCTCATTTTTATCTCCTCCAATTATTGAAATAGGTGTGAAACCATTTTAGGGCTTTCCCGCCTTGATTACCCTTTAGCAAAGACGGGCGGGACTGTCAACGGCGGCGCATGAAATGCGCCGTTCATCTTGACCATTGACTGGCTCGGCTGGCTTTGCTATTTATTTTCTAAACTTTTATGCTTGTAGTTTTCGAGTTTCTTTCAGAATTGTTTAAGAATTTTTCAAATAGTATTCATTCAATATATCTGCTAAGGCTTTTGGATTTTCTTCATTGACAACATGGCCTGTATTCTCAATAATTTTCAATTCTGCGCTTCTAATACTTTGTGATAAGTAATCCGCTGATTTCATATTTGCACTGTCTTTCTTTCCGCAAAGAATTAAAGTGGGGCACTTAATATTTTTCACCCTATCACTGAAATCTAAATTCTTCATAGTGTCCCCTAAAGCAAATGTGTTCTTTTTATCAAATGCCATAGTTTCAAAAATAGATTTTGGTAAAAATCTGAAAATTATATTTTGAAAACTAAATGCTACTTTCGGGACTTTATATGGCGTTCCGATTAAAACTAATGTTTTCACTTTTTGCGGGAAATCCAAAGCAAAATTCAGAGCCAAAATACCACCTAATGAAAGACCGCATAAATGAATTTGTCCGTCAAATTCGTTACAATATTTTACAAATGAAGAATATAGATTTTCGTAGCTTGCCTCTTTCCCTTCAAGGATGGAGGATAAATTTGGACATACAATATCTTCGTTGTTTGTCATGTATGAAATTGTTTTTTCCCAACTTGTTGCTTTGTGTCCTGAGCCGTGAACAAATATTTTTGTTGCCATAAGTATCTCCTTTGAATTTTATGTTTTATTTTCCTGCCTGCTCAATCATCTTCTTCGCCAACTGCTGGAACAGGTCGGCAGTTTCTTTGTCCATCGGCGCAAGCTGTCCGATCTGTCCGGCTATCATCGCTGTTACATCGTCAATGGAAAGCGGGTTTTGTTTCTGCTCCGCCATAGTGTCCCGCATGGCTTGGAACATAGCGGCGGTCACAGCTTCTCCCGGCTGTTCCCCGTTGTCAATGTCTTTCTTAATGTCCCGCAGGATAGCAAGGAACACATTTTTGATTTTCTCTATCTCCGCTTCATGTTCCCCCATCTTCTGAGCGTTCAAAAGCTGTAAATCCTGCTTTGCTTCCGCCCGGTGTTCCGGGTGTTCTTTCATCAGGTCGGACAGGGAAGCCGTTGCCATCTCGATAAGCTGGTTTCGTGCCATTATCCCCTTTGCCGCCGTGTCCTGAAAATAAATCCGTATCAAATCTATCAGCTTGGGAAAATTCCTGTGTTCCAGTAAGCGATTGAGTATTTGCACATCAACAGCACCCGTCACAAGCCCCCTCACGGCTCCCTCGGACAAGCCTAATTCAGAAATATCGTAGCTTTTGCGGACGCTCACGGTAGACAAGCCCAGTATGTAGTCTGTCGATACCTTAAATTCCTTTGCCACACCTATGAGAATATCACTGCTGACCGTTCTCGTTTCGCCGCTGACAATGCGGCTCAACTGGGAAGCGGAAACGCCTATCTTCTCCGCAAGTTCCTTTTGTGTGATATGGTTTCCGTTGCATAAATCGGAAATCCGCTGTCCGGGTGTTCCGGGTAAAGCCATAGACACGCACCTCCTCCGCATACTTCCATTATACAGGATGATTGCAAAAATGCAATTTCCAAAGTGTAAACTTCATCAAAATGCAATTCTCGCAAAATTCCGGGGATTGCATTTTTTTCGTGTAGACTTAGGATAGTTCATCGATGGACAGCACCTTGAAAACAGAATGACCGTCCGAAAAGGAATACCCCGGCTGGGGAAGCACCGCAAGGAACCGGACTTCGGGACAAAATGTCCCGAAGCTGCGGGGAGCGTGCCAAAGCTGGAAATCCTTTCGGGGAAAACGGCAACGGAAAGCAAAATGGAGGGAACGCATGAGAAATAACCCCTATAAAGACTTGCCGCCGCTGGAACGCAGGCCGGACGGTTCCCTTTACCGCATGACACCGGCACAGAGGAAACAGGCGGCCAGCCTGATACGCCGGGAGTGCTGTTGCTGTGAGGACGGCAACTGCATTGTCCTTGACGATGGGGACACCTGCACCTGCCCGCAGACGGTTTCTTTCTCGGTCTGCTGTAAGTGGTTCCGCTGGGCGGTCTTGCCGCTGGACGGGACGCTGGAAGCGGAGATTTTCCGGGATAAGGACTTGAAACGCTGTGTGGTCTGCGGCGGTGTGTTCGTCCCCAAATCCAACCGGGCAAAATACTGCCCCGGCTGTGCCGCCAGAGTTCACAGGCGGCAGAAAACAGAAAGTGAACGGAAAAGGAGGTCTGCTGTGGACAGTTAGGAGCGAAAAAAGCCTTGATTTATCAGGCTTTGCAAGCCCCAAACCGGGGCAGGTGGTATAAAGTATCGCCCGCCCCGGAAAACGGGCTTCTAACCGTCCACAAAACGCACTATGACAAATACCATCTATATCCATCAGCCGGAAAAGGCGTTCAGCTTCACCCGGCTCCCGAATTTCCTCTTTGAAGCCCCCACATTCAAGCCCCTGTCCAACGAGGCAAAGGTTCTGTACGCCTTTATCCTGCGCCGGACAGAGTTGTCCCGCAAGAATGGGTGGGCGGATGACTGCGGACGGATTTTCCTGTATTACCCCATCTGCGAGGTGGTTGACCTGCTCCACTGTGGGCGGCAGAAAGCGGTGAACACCCTGCGGGAACTGCAATACGCCGGACTGGTGGAAATCCAGAAGCAGGGCTGTGGAAAACCCAACCGCATTTTCCCAAAATCCTATGAAGCGGTTCCAAACACTGACTTCAAGAAATCCCGTTCTGGTACGCCGGAGGACTGAAAACCGTACCCATGAAGTACGGAAACCGCCCCTCTTGAAGTACGAAAACCGGACGGTATATAGAAATACAAAGATTAAAATGATTTATTTATATCCATTCCATTCCTATCGTATCAGAGATAATTCCGGCGGGATTTTCCCTGTGGAAAACCCCGGATAGGAAAGGAATGGGGAAAGGAGCAGAATGGCACAACACGCAATTTTGCGGTTTGAGAAGCACAAGGGCAACCCGGCAAGGCCGCTGGAAGCCCATCACGAAAGACAGAAAGAACAATACGCCAGCAACCCCGACATTGACACAAGCCGGAGTAAATACAACTTCCATATCGTCAAGCCGGAGGGACGCTATTACCACTTCATTCAGAGCCGTATCGAGCAGGCTGGATGCCGGACGAGGAAAGACAGCACACGGTTTGTCGATACGCTGATAACCGCCAGCCCGGAGTTCTTCAAGGGGAAATCCCCAAAAGAGATACAGGCGTTCTTCCAAAGGGCGGCAGATTTCCTCATTGGCCGGGTAGGACGGGAAAATATCGTGTCGGCGGTGGTACACATGGACGAGAAAACGCCCCACCTGCATTTGACCTTTGTTCCGCTGACAAAGGACAACCGCCTGTGCGCTAAGGAGATTATCGGCAACCGGGCAAACCTGACGAAGTGGCAGGACGATTTTCACGCCTATATGGTGGAGAAATATCCCGACTTGGAGCGTGGGGAAAGTGCCAGCAAGACAGGCCGGAAGCATATCCCCACCCGGATTTTCAAACAGGCGGTTTCCCTCTCCCGGCAGGCAAGAGCCATTGAAGCCGCCCTTGACGGCATTAACCCGCTGAACGCCGGAAAGAAAAAAGAGGAAGCCCTCTCCATGCTGAAAAAGTGGTTCCCGCAGATGGAGAACTTCTCCGGGCAACTGAAAAAGTACAAGGTCACAATCAATGACCTGTTGGCGGAGAATGAGAAGCTGGAAGCAAGGGCAAAGGCCAGCGAAAAAGGAAAGATGAAAGATACGATGGAACGGGCAAAGCTGAAAAGCGAACTGGACAATTTACAGCGGCTGGTTGACCGTATCCCGCCGGATATACTGGCGGAACTGAAACGTCAGCAGCGGCACACGGTAAAGGAAAGGTGATAGATATAAGCAGAAATTTTCGCCGCCTTTGTGCGGCATTGTACCTTGAAAACTGAATATGGAGGACACTGGATGGCAAAAAGCGAAAGCGATATTTTCACACCCCGGACAGGGCAGGTCATACAAGCAGAGAACGGCACGCAGTATTTTGTATGTGGGAACAACCGTATAAAAATCTCCGAACACTTCGCCGCAGGCGGGAAGCCCCTCGGTGATCTGATTGTAGATGTGGTGCGGCATACCGCAGAAAAAGCCGCTTCAACCTGATAGCCCATCATTGATAACACGCCCACGCTTATGATATAATTGCCATAGAGCAAAAGTATTGTAAGCGTGGGTTGTTTCTTTAGAAGGAGGATTTTTAACGGTGAAACAACCTTACAATACTACGATTTACAACACGGCGCTTTATATGAGATTGAGCCGGGACGATGAAAACTATGGTGACAGCGTAAGCATTGAAACACAGCGGACAATCCTGCAACAGTACGCAAAGGAACAGGGGCTTCATGTAGTCGGTGAGTATGTGGACGATGGCTGGTCGGGGACGAACTTTGAACGGCCGGATTTTCAGCGCATGATGGACGATATGGAAGCCGGAAAAGTAAACTGCATTGTCACGAAAGACCTGTCCCGTTTCGGGCGGGAACATGTGATGATGGACTACTATCTGGAATTTCTGTTCCCGGAGAAACGGGTTCGCTACATCGCCGTTGCGGAGAATGAGGACACAGAGAAAGGGCTTTCCGATTTTGTCCCGTTCAAAAACCTGTTCAATGAATGGTTTGCGAAAGATACAAGCCGCAAGGTAAAGGCCGCTTTCAAAGCAAAGTTTGCCACAGGACAGCGTATCGGCGCCTATGCTCCCATCGGGTACAGGAAACACCCGGAAATCAAAAACAAGCTGATAATCGACGAGGAAACCCGCTGGATAGTGGAGAAGATTTTTGACCTTGCTATTCATGGCAGAGGGGCGGCCAGTATCACAAGAATACTGATTGCGGAAAAGGTTCCCACACCGGGATTTATCAACTTCCAGCGTGACGGGACTTTTGCAAACATCTATGCGGGTGCGCCGGAGGAAAAAAGCTACGCATGGACGATAGCCCAGGTCAAGAGCATTATGAAAGACGAAACCTATATCGGCCATACCATTCATTACCGGGAAACGAACATTTCCTTTAAGAACAAGCGGAGGGTACGCAAGCCCCAAAGTGAATGGGTGCGGGTGGAGAACACGCAGGAGCCGATTATCAGCGAGCAGGTTTTCCGGCAGGTACAGGAGCAGATAGCAAACCGCCGCAGGAAGTGCAAGGATGGTACAACGCAGATTTTTTCCGGATTGGTAAAATGTGCGGATTGCGGCTGGTCGCTGTCCTATGGGGAGAACAGGCAGAACAGCAAGCCTTACGGCCATTATCATTGTAGCAAGTACGGGCAGGGCACACGCCAATGCTCCATGCACTATATCCGTTATGATGTGCTTTATGCCTATGTCCTCTCCCGTCTGCAATACTGGTCGGGGCTGGTACAGCATGATGAAGAACGGCTCTTGAAGCAGCTGTTAAATGCCACTGATAAGGGACAGGCTGCCGCAAGAAAGAAGCAGGCCGCAGAACTGAAAAAGGCAGAGAAGCGAAAAGCCGAAGTCGATACTTTGTTTGCCCGGATGTATGAGGACTGGGCGGCGGGGCGTATCACGGAATACAACTTCTCTATGCTGTCCGGGAAGTACCAAAGCGAACAGGCTGAACTGGACGAAAAGATTGAACAGCTTCAATCCGCTATCGCCACTGAAAGCCAGAACGCCGTAGACGCAGAAAAATGGATTGCCTTGATGAAAGAGTGCGTCAATCCAACAGAACTGACCGCCGAACTTTTGAATATGCTGATTGAAAAAATCGTTGTCCATGAAGCGGTCAAAGGTGAGGACGGAAGCCGGGAACAGGAGGTAGAAATCTTCTACCGCTTTATCGGCAAAATTGATTGAATGATACCAATATCTTTAACTATGTGATACCGGGACGACGTTACCCGATGTGACGCTCATTCCTGCCATCGCCTCATTTTTTGGCGTGTCCACCGACGAACTGTTTGACTACAACCGATTGGAGGCGGAGCGGCGAGTCCGGGAGATCTGCCAGCAGGCCTATGCCTGCCGCCAGAGTGACCCGGTGCAATCCGAGCAAATTCTCCGGGAGGGACTGAAAAAGTACCCGGGAAACGATGTGATTTTAAACAATCTCCTCTACACCATGGCAGCCCCAGAGCGGGGAGAGGAGATGGTCACCATCTGCAAAACCCTGATCGAGGGCACCCATGACGACGCGGTGAAGTATGATGCCCTGCGCATTTTGGCACAGACCTACCACGACATGGGGCAGCAGGACCTGGTGGCCCACACCTTGGAGCAGATTCCTGAGTTGTATTTCACCAAGCTAGAGTGTATGGCCCTCCTGTTGGAGGGAGAGGCGGCCTTCAAGGCGGCCAGACAGCACATGGGCCTGTGCTTAGAACAGCTGGTGGAGATGCTTTTGGTCATGGAGCGACAGGCCCAAGGAGAGGGAGTGGACCAATATCGGCGTTTGGCCCAGCAGGTGCTGGAGTTATTTGAGCGGGAACTGAGGCCAGGGGGTGAGCTGGTTCGGGAAATCCGGGAAGAGCTTCTAGGGGGAGCACAGACATGAGAAGGGGACCCTTTGGACCCTCTGTGGGGCTGGGCGTCTGCTGCCAGTTGGCGGAGTATGGCGTCAAGCTGCTGTGCAGCCTGCTGTTGGCCCAGCTGCTGACCCAAGTGATGGACGGGACACTGAGCCCCATATATCCGTGGACGTCGGGCACCCTGCTGTTGCTGGTGGTCTCTGTGGGCCCGCTGTTTCTGCTCCGCCGGGCCTATGAGCGGGCGGTGGGGCGAGATGGACAGCGGTTCCGGGAGACGCTGTATGCTGGGATCTTGAGCCGGGAGTTGGAAGTGGCCAGCCGGGGCGAGCTGGAGGTGAAGCTGCGCCGGGATACCCAGGCGATTTTGAAGTTTGTTCAGCGGTCTTGCCCCCAGGCCGTGGGGGGCACTGTGATTTGGGTGGGCTCCGCTCTGTTGCTGTGCCACACCGACGGACGGGTGGGGCTGTTATTTTTTGCCCTGAACCTGGTGCAGCTGCTCCCCATTTTTGTCTACGAGACCTGGACCAAGCGCATTCACAACGAGACCTGTCAGGCGGAGGAGGCGGATTCGGCCTGGCTGGTGGAAGGATATCACGGGGCCCATGTCCTGAAATCCTACGGGGTCCAGGGCTGGTATCTGGCCTGCTTCTGTAAGCTGGAGCAGGCGGTGATGCGCTGGGGCTACCGGGCAGAGGGGGCGGTGACGGTGGAGGACGTGGTGTTCAAGGGCATTGACAGCCTGTTAAACTACGGAAGCTATGTGATCTTGGGCCTGTTTGTCCTGTACGGCGGCTTGTCAGCGGCGAAGCTGCCCCTGTTGGTGCTGTTGGCCGGGACCCTGTTCTCCTCGGTAAACGCCGTGTTTACCTGGTGGCTGGAGCGGGCGGAGTACCAAGCGGCGTGCCAGAGATTGCACTGGATGCAACGAGAGGACGTGGGCGAGACCCCGGAAGAGCCCATGTTACTGTCCTGTACTGGGGTGGAAAAGGCCTTCGGGGACAAGAGAATCCTGTCTGGGATTTCTCTGGACACTTTGCGGGGAGAACATGTCCTGCTCCGGGGCAAAAACGGGTCAGGAAAGTCCACCTTGCTGCGCATCCTGCTGGGGCTGGAGCGGGCAGATGCAGGTGTTGTTCTGCGGTGTTCCGACCTTGCCTACGCCCTCCAGGAGGAGGCACAGACCACCCTGACAGTGGGAGAACTGACGGAGCAGCTGGAGAAAACGCCGGGGATGGACTCGAATGCCCTCCACCGTCATCTGGTGGGCTTTCCATTGACGGAATGTATGGACCAGCCGCTTGCTCAGCTGTCTGGGGGACAGCAAAAGCGGTTCTTTCTGGCGGCAGCGCTGACCAAGGACAGCCAACTGCTGGTGTTAGACGAGCCCACCAATCACCTGGACCGGGAGAGCGTAGCATACCTCACCCAGGTGCTGCAAGATTACCCCGGAGCAATGCTGGTTTGCACTCACACGGCGTGGACAGCACTGCGGTGGGACAAAGTTCTCCACATGCGGGGAGGTGTAATCGGTGAAAAGTGAGAAAAGGCGGAATATGTGTCGGGACTGCGCCCGTCTCATGGCCGGGGCCATCATGGCTACCTGCCTGGAGTGCCTGTTGGGCATGGCCGCCCCCACGGTGGTCTCGCTTTTGTTGGGAGATATGGCCGACGCTCTGCTGGCCTTGGATGTCGCCGCCATTGGTGCCCGGTTTCCGGCGTTCTTGGGTGGTATCTTGGTGACGGTGCTGGTGGCGCCGGGGATGACCTTGGTGAAAAATTTGCTGCTCACCCGCCACGGTACTGCCTACGATATGTTTTTGATGGAGAGCACCTTGTGCTTGCCCTACAAGAGCCTGCATCAGGTGGACGCCGGGGACTACCTCCATCGGTTTGAGGTGGACCGGACCCTGTACTACTGCTGTGTGGTCCGTCTGCTGGGCTGTCCCCCAGCCATGGTGGCCTATGGGGTGTTGTTTGCCTGGATGGTGGGGAGACAGGGTTACCCCTGGGGGTACTGCCTGTGGGTGTTGGTGCTGTCCGGAGCTTCCGTGGTCTATGATGCAGTACGGGCCAGACGGAAGGCGGAGTGGAACAAGGAGACGGCGGACTATGAGGGGCAGCGGACCCAGCTGGAGCTGGAATTGCTGGCGCTGCGGGATATCAGCCACGGCTTTGGGCTGCACCCGTTTCTGCTGGACCGCATGAGACGCTGGTTTGATCGCTACTGGAAGTGCACAGGGCGGCGGCAGTGCGCCCAGACCGCCATGAGCCAGACGCTGCAAGGGTTCTGGGACTATGGCGTCCAGGTGGGGTGCATCTTGGTGGGAGCGGTGCTGGTAGCCCGGGGGCAGATGACCCTGGGCGGGCTGTTGGGCGGCTATCTGTTGATTCCCACCGTCAAACAGTTCTGGGTATCTGTGCGGCAGCTGGTGGAGGATGTCCAGAGCGAGAGAACATACGGCGCTCGGATGGAATACTTCTATCAGGCCCGGTAGGAGGAACCAGACGAAGGGGCAATACAGTCCCCAGAGACATTGGCGCTGCACAACGTGAGCTTCTCCTATGCGGCGGAAGACATGCCCGTTCTCTCCCAGATAAATTGGAACCTGTCCATCGGGGACAGGGTCCAGCTGATGGGGGAAAACGGGTGCGGAAAGTCCACCCTGGCGTCACTTCTGGGCGGCATCTATGCGCCAGATCAGGGAGAAATTCTGGACGAGAGGGGAGCGGTGGTATCGCTCCGGCGGCTGCGCCGCAGTGTGGCATTGCAAGAACAGGACAGCGTCATTTTCACGGGGACCGTGTGGGACAATCTGTTCTTACCGGAGCACAAGCGGGAAGCTGCTGCTCAGCTCTTGGCAGACCTGGCCTTTGCTAAGCCCTTGGAATATGCCATTGTGGGAGATGGAAAGAATCTGTCCCCCGGGGAGCGGAAGAAGATATTGCTCACCCGGGCTCTGCTGAAAGAGGCCTCCTTTCTCCTTCTGGACGAGCCGTTGAACCATCTGGACTCAGTGGCCCGGGAGGCGCTGGCGGTCAGACTGGAGGAGCGGCGGGGAGGCCTCTTACTGATTTCTCATGACCCGTGGTTGCCAGAGCGTCTGGGGCTGGAAAAACGCTGGATTTCTGCGAAATCTTCTTGCTGAACCCATGCCACTCTGATACACTGAACTTGAACCCATAAGGTCTCGGATGGGGAGAGAATACAGGAATGG
>NZ_SJOS01000021.1:0-42406 GCF_012027765.1 Pseudoflavonifractor sp. SW1122
GGGCTGGATGTCTGCCCCCAGGGCCAGGGCTGCCCCGGACAGCCCCGCCAGCAGGGCGTGGCTCTCACTGGTGGGCAAGCCAAACCGCCACGCCGCCACCCCCCACAGGATGACCGCCAGCAGCGCCCCACACAGTCCCGCCTGGGTGTCCTGGGGGGAGGAAAAGCGCACCAGATTTTCCATGGTGGCGGCCACCGCGGGAAAACACAGACAGGCCAGGGCCACCCCGGCAAAGTTGCACACCGCCGCCAGAGCCACGGCGGGGCGGAAGGACAGGGCTCCGGAGCCTACGGCGGTGGCAATGGCGTTGGGGGCGTCGGTCCAGCCGTTGACCAGAATGACGCATAGCACCAGAACGGGTAACAGGGCGGCGTGAATGGGCATGAGACATTCCTCCTTGCCATACCCTATGGAGGGGACAAGAGGGGTATGAAAAAAGTTTTCAAAAAATTTTGATAAAAAGAAGGATTCCCGCCAGATATGGAGTATATAGTGATAGGAAATATCGGATAGGAGGGGTGCAAATGGAAATTCGTACCTATGCCGAGGAGTTGGAGCGACAGATTCTCTCTCCCCGGGCCTGCTTGGCTGCCCAGTCCAAAGGGCGGGCGGTGGACATCCCTCCCTGTCCCATGCGCACCTGTTTTCAGCGGGATGTGGACCGGGTGGTGCATTCCAAGGCCTTTCGGCGGCTGATGCACAAGACCCAGGTATTCCTCCAGCCGGAGGGGGACCATTACCGCACCCGCATGACCCACACCCTGGAGGTGTCGGGAATTGCCCGGAGCATGGCCCGGGCGTTGGGGCTGAACCAGGACCTCACCGAGGCCGCCGCCCTGGCCCACGATTTGGGCCACACCCCCTTTGGCCACGCCGGAGAGCGGGCGCTGAGCCGGATGGTGGAGGGGGGCTTCCGCCACTATGAACAGTCCTTACGGGTGGTGGACCGCCTGGAGCGGGACGGCGCCGGGCTGAACCTGTGCTATGAGGTGAGGGACGGCATCCTCCGCCACACCACCGGACCCATGGCGGAGACCCTGGAGGGGCAGCTGGTGCGCTACGCCGACAAGATCGCCTACATCAACCACGACATTGACGACGCCATGCGGGGCGGCATCATCTACCCCACCGACATCCCCGTGCACATCTCCCAGGTGCTGGGCTTCACCCACGGGGAGCGCATTGAGCGGCTGGTGCTGGACATTGTGGCCAATAGCCAGGAGGGAATGGAGATTCACCAGTCCCCGAAGGTGGCCAAGGCCATGGCAGAGCTGAAAAACTTCATGTTTGAGGCGGTGTACTTCAACCCCAAGGCAAAAGGGGAGGAGTCCAAGGCGGAGGACATGATCTGCCACATGTTTGAATACTACTGCAAGCACAACGATAAGCTCCCCTGTGAGTATCAGGACATTCTGGTGCGGGAGGGCGTGGAGCGGGCGGTCACCGACTACATCGCCGGCATGAGCGACGCCTACGCCGTAGAGAAATTCGAAGAACTTTTCATCCCCATGCGTTGGATGATTAAATAACAGGGCAACACCGAACAATATCGTCTGCGCACCTTTGCGGAAATTTTGCACCCATATTTCGTTGTGATTTTTTGCAATACACCAAGTATTGCTGCAAAACCACGCCTCATCTGGATGTAAAATTTACTCGCAAATCCGTCTTGCCGAATTGTGCGGTGTTACCCAGGTGAATTATGGCTACAATTGGGGGTGATACCATGGCCATACCGGAACAATTTTTGGACGAGCTGAGCAGTCGGCTCAACATTGTGGACGTGGTGTCCGCCTACGTCCCCCTCACCCGGAAGGGTGGCAACTACTGGGGCCTGTGTCCTTTCCACCGGGAAAAGACCCCCTCCTTCTCCGTCAACGAGAGCAAGCAGATTTTCCACTGCTTCGGCTGCGGCAAGGGGGGCGGTGCGGTGCGCTTTGTCATGGAGATGGAGAATCTCCCCTTCCCCGAGGCAGTGCGCAAGCTGGCCGCCCAGGCTGGCATGGAGGTGCCCGAGGACAACAGCAATGGGGCGTGGCGGGAAAAACGCCAGCGCATCCTGGAGCTGAATAAAGAGGCCGCCCGGTTCTATCGCTCCATGCTCTCCCAGCCCGAAGGTGCCCAAGTGGCGGAGTATATCGCAAAAAAGCGGCGCATCAGCCCCAAGTTTTCCGCTCGGTTCGGCCTGGGGGCCGCCCCCAATGCCTGGGACCGTCTCATTCTGGCCATGCGGGAGAAGGGATACGACAAGGCCGACCTCATCGAGGCGGGCCTGGCGGTGGCGGGGAAAAACGGCGGCATCTATGACAAGTACCGAAACCGCCTCATGCTCCCGGTCATCGACGTGCGGGGCAATGTCATCGGCTTTACCAGCCGGGTGATGGACGACTCCACCCCCAAGTACTTGAACACCCCGGAGACCGCCATCTTCAAAAAGCGGTCCATTTTGTACGGCCTCAACTACGCAAAAAACACCAAACGGCCCAACATGATTCTGGTGGAGGGCAACATTGACGTGATTACGCTACACCAGGCGGGCTTTGACAATACCATTGCCACCATGGGCACGGCTTTGACGGAAGAGCACATCCGCATTCTGGAAAAGTACACCCAGGAGCTGGTGCTGTGCTACGACAACGACAACGCGGGTGTGGACGCCACCCAGCGGGCCATCGCCCTGCTGAAAGGCTCCCAACTGCAAGTGAAGGTACTCCAGCTGCCCCGTCGGCGGGACGACAGTGGCCAGCTGGTGAAGCAGGACGCCGACGACTTCATCAAGCACCAGGGGCCCGAAGTATTTGAAGGACTGCTCCAGGGCTGCGCCAACTCGGTGGAGTACCGCCTGGAGGAGGTGCGCCAAGGCTTTGATTTGAGCCAGGACGACCAGAAGGCCCAGTACTTACAGGCGGCGGCGGGTCTGGTGGCGGGCCTCAACAGCCCGGTGGAGCGGGAGATCTACGGAAACCGAGCCGCAGACGCCGCAGGTATCAGCCGGGAGGCTATGGCCCAGGAGGTGGAACAGCAGCGCCGTCAAAAAGGGCGACAGGCCCGGCGACAGGAGGAGCGGCGCAGCCTCACCCCCACCCAGACGCTACAGCCCAAGCAGCGGGAGCTGCGCTACACCAATGTGCGTTCGGCTCTGGCCGAGGAGGGCGTGCTGCGGGTAGTGCTGCTGGACGGCAGCTACTTCAAGCAGCTCAGCGACTTACAGGAGTCCGACTTCTCCGCACCCTTGCTGGGGCGGGCCTATGGCCTATTGCGGCAGCGGTGGCAGGAGGGCAAGCCGGTGAGCTTGGCGGCCCTGGACGGGGTGTTTACCCCGGAGGAGATGGACCACCTGTCCGCCGTGGTGCAGCAGCCTCAGCCCATGCACACCGCTCAGGCGGCCTTAGACGATTATAAGCAGACCATCCTTGCGCAACACCGCAGGGCAGACATACACAGCGGCCAGGACTTGGCCCAACTCAGAGACCTACTCAAACAGAAAAAAAGCTACGGAGGATGAAAACCATGAGTGAAAAGAAGAAAAACGGCAAGAAGCCCGAGGTGGCTTCCGGCATTAGCATGGTCAGCAAGGAAAAGTTCGAGAGCGCCAAGGCCGAGCTGGTGAAGCTGGTGGACGGCATCCAGGGCGGTGAGCGTCTGGTGGAGCTGGTGGACGCCGGCTACAAGAAGGGCAAGCTGTCCTCCGGTGAGATGATGGAAGTGCTGGAGTCCATGAACCTGGAGAGCGAGCAGATGGACAAGATGTACGACATCATGGAGAACCTGGGCGTGGACGCCGCCGGGGAAGAGGACCTGATGCCCATCCTCAGTGAGGAGGACCTGCTGCCCCCCGCCGAGGAGATGGAGGACTTCAACGAGGAGGAGCTGGTGGACCCTAACACCCTGGTGGACTCCTTCGCCATCGACGACCCCGTGCGCATGTACCTCAAGGAGATCGGTAAGGTGGACCTGCTCTCTCCCGACCAGGAGATCGAGCTGGCCCAGGCCATGGCCGCTGGCAACCTGGCCAAGGAGCAGAAGGCCGAGCTGGAGAAGACCGGGGAGGAGCTGCCCGCCGAGGTGCTCCAGGAGCTGAACAAGAGCATCAAGGCCGGGGAGCGGGCCAAGCAGAAGCTGGCCGAGGCCAACCTGCGTCTGGTGGTGTCCATCGCTAAGCGGTATGTGGGCCGTGGTATGCTGTTCCTGGATCTGATTCAGGAGGGCAACCTAGGCCTCATCAAGGCCGTGGAGAAGTTCGACTACACCAAGGGCTACAAGTTCTCCACCTACGCCACCTGGTGGATTCGTCAGGCCATCACCCGCGCCATTGCCGACCAGGCCCGTACCATCCGCATCCCCGTGCACATGGTGGAGACCATCAACAAGGTCATCCGGGTCAACCGTCAGCTGCTCCAGGAGCTGGGCCACGACCCCACCCCCGAGGAGACCGCCGCTGAGATGAACATGCCCGTGGAGAAGGTGCGGGAGATTTTGAAGATCGCCCAGGAGCCCGTCTCCCTGGAGACCCCCATCGGCGAGGAGGAGGACAGCCATCTGGGCGACTTCATCCCCGACGAGGACGCCTCCGAGCCCTCCGAGGCCGCCTCGTTCACCCTGTTGAAGGAGCAGCTGGTGGACGTGCTGTCCACCCTCACCCCCCGAGAGGAGAAGGTGCTGAAGCTGCGCTTCGGCATTGAGGACGGCCGTACCCGCACCCTGGAGGAAGTGGGCAAGGAGTTCAACGTCACCCGGGAGCGTATCCGTCAGATCGAGGCTAAGGCCCTGCGCAAGCTGCGCCACCCCAGCCGCTCCAAGAAGCTGAAGGACTTTTTGAGCTAATAGAAGCACAAACCCCCGCTGTGTCTGCCTCTAATTTGGGCAGATGCAGCGGGGGTTTCACTTCTTTGGAAAGGAAGACATAGGCTTGCCAGCCTGGCGGGGACGCTCCCCGCTGGGGGTTCCTTTTGCCCGGTCAAAAGGAACCAAAACCCGCTTAGGGCGTTCCCCCCTAAGGACCTCCCTGGGGTACGAGGCTGGACCTGCGTCAAGTCTCAATTCGGCCCGTGACCCTTGCTGTGGCCCCTGTTTTTGCCACCAGACCAGGCCAACTCGGGCAACTGGCCCTATCACCAGGTGGTTTCCATGCCCGGGCCTACCTTGGCGCAGCGGCGTTCCCGCCGCCGGGAGCCAGGCATCCGAGCGCTGGGAACAGCGGCGCACCAGGGTAAGGCCCTGGGGGTAGAAGAACATGCTAACATAGAAGTAAGTGCCGCCCATAGGACTGGTAAGCCATCTATGTGACCCCACCGGGCCAAGGGCCGAAAAGAGAAGGTTGCACCCTCCACCCAGTGCCGCAGGGTGGATTCCACAAGGCGGGGGAAGGCCCCGCCTTTGGCGGTCTTTGGTGACTTTCTGGCGGCAGAAAGTTACCCCAGCGGAGCGTCCCTGCCAGGGGCGCAGATTTGCGCCTAGAAAATTGGAGAACATCAATGTTCTCTTGTAAAATACAATAAGCAAAAGACAGGCGGTGAACATCACCGCCTGTCTTTCTATCTTATTCTTCGTAATCCCAGTCCTCGTTTTCCTCCTCCAACTCGGGGTGGAAGGAGCGGAACTTGGAAAGCATGTACTCCACCGCTTCATCGTCCATGGGGTTGTAGTAGAAGCGGACAGGAGACTGGCCCGGCAGCTGATAATAAAAGTACAGGGCGTTGGTTCCTCCGCCAAAGGCAGTCCAGGCCTTATCCAGCTCGCTGTAGCGGTAATAATGCCCGTTTCCCGGTCTGGTTTTGTGGTAAAAGCCATTCTTGCCCACCAGGAACTTCATGATGAACTGGCGATACAGCACCATCAACGTCATCACCAGCATGAACAGAGCAAACAGGCTCATAAAGAATACCGCCGGATTGTTGGCCAAAGCCAGCGCAATGGCGATACCGCCAGATATGACCAAGCCAATCAGGGGGAACACCACAGCAAAACCATCTTTCCCAATTTCATAGACCCATTTATCTTCTTCCATGTTCTTTCCTCCTTGAACGGTCCAAACTCATCGAGTGGTTCGGTTGGAATCCCGACGCACCTTCACCGGAGCGGTGGCGGGCTTTTTTAAGTTCCAGGCCACCACACCCACACACCCCAGGCCCAAGACCGTGGAGAGGGACCCCAGCAGCGTTTTGCTCATGGGGACGGTTTCCCCGGTGCCTCCGCCTATGGAGTCCCGGGAGAACTGGGGAGAGGCGGGGTTATAGTACACCGAGATGGTGTCGCCCAACCGCATAGAGGTGTCCGAGGTGGTAGAGTTCTGATAGGACGCACCGTTGACGGTGTAGGAGTAGACGATATTGTAGGAATCGTCCTGGGTGGAGACGTTTACCACCGTGGCGGTGGTCTGGGTCCAACTGTTGTTCTGAGGGTTCAGACGCAGCATGGCCACGATGTGGGGGGAGAGCAGGTACAGCCCGATGCCCAGCAGCACAATCCCCAACAGCAACAGCGGCAGAGGGGGAACCTTGCTGGAAGCGGCGGTCCGGGTACGAGGGGACGCCGTGGGGCGAGTCGGCTCCTGGGCGTCCTGGTGCTGGGCCGCCGCAATGCGGGCCTTTAGCACCTGAATCTCGTGACTGAATCGCTCCTTCTGAAAGAAGAATTGCCGGGTGACCCCGGACCCATCGGTGAAGAAGAAGAGAAAGGCATAGGAACGGGTGGCTCTGCTGCCCTGGGCCCCACGGGGACGGTATACCCGCCGAACCTCTCGGCACTCCTTGATATCGGTGTAGCGGTAGTATTTACCGTTGAAGGGAGTGGTGCGAAGGTAGAACCCCTGGGCGTCTATCTTCACCTGAAAGCACCGATAGCGCGCCGCCAAATAGACGAGAATACCCACCATGGCCACAGCTCCGATGCCGGAAAAAAGGGCCAGGGAATTCTTGTGGGCAGTCACGCTGTGCAGGAGGATGGGCAGCAGGAGGAAAACCAGCAGCGCCAAAATCACCCCTGCCAACACCAGATAGCTCTTGCCGTTGGGCCTTCCGGTGATTTCACACCGCTCAGGCTCAGGTTCTGTGGCGGTGGATTCCAGGCTTTGGTCCCGGGTCCGGGCCTGCCTGGATGTGTCTTTGTATCTGTTCATGGCGTTTGCCCATCTCAGCGGAACACTCGGTTGAAGTCCCGGGGCATCTTAGCCTTGAAGGTGGTGGGCTGTCCGGTGGCGGGGTGGGTGAAGGACAGCTCATTGGCATGGAGGCACAGCCGCCCGATGGGGTTGGTGCGGGCGTCATACTGCTTGTCCCCGGCAATGGGACAGCCTCGCTCCTTCATGTGGACACGAATCTGGTTTTTCCGGCCAGTGTCAATGGAGATATCCAGCAGGGAGTAGCCAGAGCCGCTCTTAATGACCTCGTAGTTGGTGATGGCCTCCTTGGCCCCGGGGCCGGGGTCGCCGGAGAAGATCATGTGGGTCTTGGTCTCCACCAGGTAGGAGTGGATGGTGTCCCGTTCCGGCCGGGGGGTGCCCTCCACCACTGCCAGATAGCCCCGGCGGGTGACAATGTCGTTCCAACGGGACTGGAACAGCTCTTTGGTGGCCTCGTCTTTGGCGAACATCAGCACCCCGGAGGTGTCCCGGTCCAGCCGGTGGATGACAAAAATGCGGTTGTCGATGTGCTGGCTCTTCACGTAGTCGGTGACCATGTGGTAGGCCGTGCGCACCTTCTCCTTCTCGTTGCCCACGCTCAAAAGCTTGGCGGGCTTGTTGACCACAATGAGGTGCTCGTTCTCAAAGAGGATGGGGAAGGGGAGGGTGTCTTGCTTGGGGGCGGACACGGACAGGATGGTCACCACCTGGCCGGGGGCCAGGGGTGTGTCGAACTGGGAGGTGGGCTTGCCGTCCACCGTCACCAGCTTGCGGGAGAGCAGGGACTTGACGTTGTTGCGGCTCTTCCCCTTGAGGGTAGCCAGCAGAAAGGGAAGGAGCGTGGTGGGCTCGGCTACCGTGTAGCTGGGCTCCCGGCTCTTATCCCGGTATTTGGAGTTGTTTGGTTGCATGGATGTTGTACCGCCTTTTCTTCACATTCCTCTTTACTCTATCACAACCTGGGGCAAATGTCCACGTAAAATCCCATTGGGACAGGCAAGTGGAGGGCTGATGGTTCATAGAGTTTCCAGAGGTGATGGACATGGAGAAAAAGCAGAGCCTGTTGGAGCGGGCCTCCCGGCTGTTGGATGTGCCGGGGGATGTGTTGGCGGGGCTGCCCCGGCTGGAACTCATCGGAGACGGGGAGCTGCGCATGGAGCCACACCGGGGAATTTTGGCCTATGGACCGGAGGAAATCCACATCTCTGCGGGCAAACTGCTGGTGATGGTGAAGGGGGAGGGGCTGGAGCTGCGGGCCATGAACCCCACCCAGCTGCTCATTACCGGGCGCATCACAGCAGTGGAGTTGACGAGGTGAGAGTATGAAAAAATGGTTCAACCTGCTGTTGGGTTACGCCGTCATCCAGGTGACCGGGGCCTATCCCGAGCGGTTTCTCAATCTGTGCGCCCAGAACCGCCGGGGCTTTTGGCGGCTTAAGTGGCCCGACGCCCACACCGTCCAGGTGCGGGTGCACCTGTCCGACCTGGAGGAGCTCAAGGAGCTGGCAGGGCGGTGCGGGTGCACCCTGGAGGTGCTCTCACGCCGGGGCGGCGTGGCCCAGGCCCAGCGGCTGTCCAAGCGGTGGGGATTTGTATTGGGGCTGGGGCTGTGCCTGGCGGCGGTGAGCATCCTCAGCCAGTTTGTGCTGGTGGTGGAGGTGGTGGGCAATGAGACGGTGCCCTCTGCGGTGATTCTCACCCAGTTGGAGCGGCTGGGGGTGCGTCCGGGGGTGTACGCCCCCTCCATCGCCCAGCGGGAGGTGGTCAACGAGGCCCTCATCTCCCTGCCCGAACTGTCCTTTATGGCCATCAACATCTACGGCACCCGGGTGGTGGTGCAGGTGGAGGAGGCCGACCCCCAGCCGGAGCTTCTGGACCAGTCCACCCCGGCGGACATTGTGGCCACCGCCGACGGCATCATTGAAGACATCCAGACTTCCGCAGGCCAGGCGCAATTTGTGGATGGTGATATCGTGGCCAAGGGGGAAGTGCTCATCAGCGGGACCATTCCCCTCTACCAGCAGAACCCGGAAAAGCCCTACGCCGGGGACCTGGTGGTCCACGCCACCGGCACCGTCACCGCCCGCACCTGGCGCACCCTGGAGGAGCGTCTGCCCCTGACGGTGCCCACCAAAGTGTATGAGAAGGACACCCACACCGGGTACCGCCTGGGAATTTTGGGGCTGGAACTGGATTTTTTCGAAAAGAGTAGCATTTTCCCCGAAGGATATGATAAAATAACCAACACGGAGTTCCTGGAACTGGGCGGCTACACCTGGCCGGTGTGGTGGCAGACCACCACCTACCGGGGGTACACCGTTCAGGAGCAGCAGGTGGACCCACAGCAGGGAGAAGCGCTGTTGAAGGAATTGTTGCAGCAGCGGCTGGAGCAGCTGCTGGAGGTGGGAGACGGGGAGATTCTCCACCAGGACTTTGTCACCCGGGTAGAGGGGGACACCCTGGTGGTGTCCATGGTGGCCGAGTGCCGGGAACAGATCGGCCGCACCGTGGAGCGCCCAGGTACCACCGGACACATAGAACTGGAAACCCAGAGTGGGGAGGAATCTTAACAAATGACAGAGCAGTGCATCAGCATTGAGCGTATGGAGGAGGCCATCAACCTCTTTGGCCTCTTTGATGAAAATATCCGCATCATCGAGCAGGAACTGGGGGTCACGGTGGTAAACCGGGAGTCCAACCTGAAAATCTCCGGCGACGGGGAGGCGGTGATGTGGGCGGTGAAGGCGGTGCAGGGCCTTCTCTCCCTGTCCGCCAAGGGGGAGCCCATCAACCAGCAGAATGTGCGCTACATCATCGAACTGGTGCGAGCGGGCAACGAGGGCAAGATCGCCCAGCTGGCGGGGGACGTGGTGTGCGTCACCGCCAAGGGTAAGCCCATCAAGGCCAAGACCGTGGGCCAGAAGAAGTATATTGACTCCATCAAAAACAACACCGTCACCCTGGGCGTGGGCCCTGCCGGTACCGGTAAGACCTACCTGGCGGTGGCCGCGGCCGTGGCCGCCTTCCGGGAAAAGCAGATCAACCGCATCATCCTCACCCGTCCGGCGGTGGAGGCGGGGGAGCGGCTGGGCTTCCTGCCCGGCGACTTGCAGTCCAAGGTGGACCCCTACCTGCGCCCCCTGTACGACGCCCTCTTTGATATGCTGGGGGCGGAGACCTACCAGAAGTACCTGGAGCGGGGCAACATCGAGGTGGCCCCTCTGGCCTACATGCGTGGCCGCACCCTGGACGACAGCTTTATCATCCTGGACGAGGCCCAGAACACCAGTCGGGAGCAGATGAAAATGTTCCTCACCCGTATGGGCTTCGGCTCCAAGGTGGTCATCACCGGCGACGTGACCCAGATCGACCTGCCCGCCGACAAGACCAGCGGCCTGAAGGAGGCCATGCGGGTGCTGCGTGGGGTGGAAGACATTGCCATCTGCCAGCTCACCGACCAGGACGTGGTGCGCCACGTCATTGTCCAGCGCATCATCAAGGCCTATGACGACTACTATCACGCCAACCAGCCCCCCAAGGACAAGGATAAGGGCGGCGATAAGCAGGGGAGGAGGAAGACCCATGGCTGAGAAGCACCAGATCTCCATCTCCACCGAGGTGGAGGGAGCGGACACCGAGGAAACCTGTGCCCTCATCCGCTCCACCATTGCCACCGCTCTGGCTGCCCAGGGGGTGGAAGTGCCCTGCGAAATTGACGTGCTGCTCAGCGACGACGCGGGCATCCACGCCATCAATCTGGACATGCGGGGGGTGGACCGCCCCACCGATGTCCTGTCCTTCCCCATGTTCGACCTCACCCCCGGGGAGAAACCCCAGGCGGATTGGGCCGACCCAGACAGCGGCTGTGTCCCCCTGGGGGATATGGTGCTGTCTCTGGAGCGGGTAGAGGCCCAGGCCCAGGAGTACGGTCACAGCCGGGAGCGGGAGCTCTCATACCTGGTGGTGCACTCGGTGCTCCACCTGCTGGGCTACGACCACCTGGACGAGGGACCCCAGAAGGCCCAGATGCGGGAGCGGGAGGACGCCATCATGGAGGAAATTGGACTGACCCGATAACCAACGTGTGAAAAGGAGGCTGTACCATGAAGAGGTTGCTGATGTTATCCGCTGCCACCCTGTGCGCCGGGCTGCTTCTCACCGGATGCACAGCCTTTATCAACAAAACCGAAGTGACTACGGAGGAGAAGGTCACCACCCTAAAGCCCGTTCAGACCCCAGAACCCGTGGGACAAACAGAGGTGTTTGACGCCCTGGCGGGAGAGAGCATTCTGGGTGTGGTGATTCTAAATCCCACCCAGGCGGAGCTGGACCTGGCGGGCAATGTGGACCAGGTGTACCCCGACCAGGAGTACGGCGAGTATATGCTCATTGTGCCCAAGCTTCCGGGGAGCACCATCACCTTGCAGGAGATCTCCTACGATACGAACACCGGAGAGATCACCGACATCCAGGACGTGCACACCACCAGCGGCCCCGAACCCGTGTCCATGCTGGTGCAGCAGGATATCCCCGAGGGCTTTCCCACCCTGCGGGTGGTCATTGAGGCCGACGGCCGCACCGGAGCCTATGAGTTGAGCTATTACGGCAAAGGGGACGGACGGCGGGACTTCTATGTCATGTGGGATAGAGAGAATTAAATTCTCTTCCAAATAAAACTGGCTATGTTCAATGCCAATACCAAAGAAAGTTGAGGATCATCTACTATGTCTCAGATCAAGAAAAGCGGAATTATCACCATCGTGGGCCGCCCCAACGTGGGCAAGTCCACCCTGACCAATACCCTGGTGGGGGAGAAGATCGCCATTGTCTCCTCCAAGCCCCAGACCACCCGTAACCGCATCTGTGCGGTGCTCAACCGGGGAGACACCCAGTTCGTCTTTGTGGACACCCCCGGCCTGCACAAGGCCCGCACCCGCCTGGGCGACTACATGGTGAAAGTGGTGCGCCAGTCCGTGGCGGACGTGGATGGCGTGATGCTTCTGGTGGAGCCTGTGGACCGCATCGGCCCCGCCGAGGAGGAGCTCATCGGCCGCATCAAGGCCCTGGGCGCCCCCGCCGTGCTGGTCATCAATAAGATTGACACCATCGAGAAGGAAAAGCTGCTGTCTGTGATGGCCGTGTATGGCGCCGCCCACAACTGGGACGCCGTCATGCCCATTTCCGCAAAAACCGGGGAGGGTGTGGAAGAACTGCTGGACCTGCTGGCCAAGTGGATTCCCGAGGGACCCCAGCTGTTCCCCGACGACGTGGTCACCGACCAGCCCGAGCGGCAGATCATGGCGGAGATCGTCCGGGAGAAGCTGCTGCGCAACCTGGACCAGGAGATTCCCCACGGCACCGCCGTGGAGGTGACCCGATTCACCCAGCGGGACGATGACATCATCGACTGCCACGTTACCATCTACTGTGAGAAGGACTCTCACAAGGGCATCATCATCGGCAAGAAGGGCTCCATGCTCAAGAAGATCTCCACCCAGGCCCGGGAGGACATGGAGGCCTTTATGGGGGCCAAGGTGTACCTGGAAACTTGGGTGAAGGTGAAGGAAAACTGGCGTGACAATGTGAATCTGATTCACAATTTCGGATATACCGAGGACTAAAGCCTCGCAGAGTTCGCACCCGCAGGTGCGAAAAAATTGAAAACCATTTTCTTCGGCGACATGTGCGGCGAAGAAAATACTTCTCAGCCCGCAAGTGTGGAATTTGTCCTCCCACGCTGGACAAATTATGCGCGCGGCGGGCTGCAACCCACTCAAAAAGATGCTTGCATCTTTTTGAAGGATTTTCCACACATAACCCCACACATCCCCTCTCACCCTAAGGGTAGAAAGGGGATGTGAAGCGTGAAGCCATTGGGGAACTGGGACCTGTTTTGGAAGACCGGGCTGCCCGAGGCGTGGCTCATGACCCGCTGGGAGCGCCCGGAGACGGAGAAAGAAGGAAAGACCAATGCTCAAACGTGTCACCCAGGTGGAGCCGGAGACGGTGCGCCGTCTGGTGGACCTCTACCGGGAGTCCATGGACCAACTGGCGCGCCATTTTGAATCGCCCCAGGCCATGGAACAGGCCTATGAAGAATTTTTAACCGAATTTGTCACCCACCACCGCCAGATGGTGCTGGTGGAGGAAGTGGACGGCGAGTGGGTCAGCGCCCTGCGCTGCGTAGAGAGCGCCCCGGGGGTGTGGTATCTGGAAGCCCTGGAGACTGCTCCCCAGGCCCGAGGCAAGGGCTGGGCCAAACAGCTGATGAAACACACCCAGGAGCTGCTCACCGGGCAGGGAGCGGGCGAGCTATTCAGCCTGGTCTCGCCTCGGAATACTCCCTCCATCGCCACCCATGTGTCCTGCGGCTTTGTGGCCACGGATCGCCAACCCATCAACGGCTGGGGAGAGGAGGAGCCGGGCATGATTTTGTATGCCTGGCAATCGGAGGACACCCCATGTACCTGACCACCACAGCTCTGGTCCTGCGGGAAGTGGAGTACAAGGACTCGGATAAGCTGCTCACGGTGCTCACCCCGGAGCAGGGCAAGCTCACCCTGTCCGCCCGAGGGGTACGCAAGAAGAAGGACGCCACCGCCGCGGCCTGCCAAGTGCTGACCTGGGCCGAGTTCACCCTCTCCCAGCGTCAGGGCCGCTGGCAGGTGAAGGAGGCGGTGACCCAGCGGGCCTTTCGTGGAGTGCGGGAGGACTTGGACAAGCTGGCCCTGGGCAGCTATTTCGCCCAGGTCACCGAGACCCTGTGTGAGGAGGAACAGCCCGAGCCGGAACTTCTGGCCCTCACCCTCAACGCCCTCCACGCCCTGGATGAGATGTCCGTGTCCCTCACCCAGGTGAAGACCGCCTTTGAGTGGAAGGCCATGGCCCTGGCGGGCTATGAGCCCATGGTGGGAGAGTGCGGGGTGTGCGGCTGTGAGACCCCGGAGGCCCCCTGCCTCCACCTGCGGGAGGGCGTGCTCCACTGCAAGGGGTGCCGGGAGAAGCTGGGGGAGGGAGTGTCCATGCCCCTGACCGGGGCGGCTCTGGCGGCCCTGCGATACATCATGTGGGGCAACCCCAAGCGGCTGTTCTCCTTTACCCTGGATGAACCGTCCCTTAGGAAGCTGGCGGACGCCTCCGAGGCCTATCTCATGACCCAGTTGGAACGAGGATTTCATACCCTGGACTTCTATAAGTCCTTGCATACGGAGACTATGACATATGACAGAACTACTTGAAAAATCCATACAGACCCTGGAACTGCCGCGGGTGCTGGCCATGCTGGCTGACGAGGCGGTGACCGAGGAGGGCAAGGAGACCTGCCGCAAGGTGCGACCTCAGACGGTGGTGTCCGACGTGTCCCGGCTGCAAAAGCAGACCTCGGCCGCCTTTCAAATGCTGGTCAAGCACGGCACGCCCTCCTTTTCCGGGGTGCGCCCGGTGGCCGCTGCCTTGCAGCGGGCGGACCGGGGCGGCGCATTGAACACCCGGGAGCTGCTGGACATCGCCCAGGTGCTGCGCTGCGCCCGCAACGTGCGGGAGTACGGAGTGGGGGAGAGCACGGAAAAGACCGTGCTGGACGGCTATTTCCACAGCCTGTCCCCCAACCGCTTTTTGGAGGAGAAAATCAGCGGTTCCATTCTCAGCGAGGATGAGATTGCCGACTCCGCCTCCCCCGAACTGGCGGACATCCGCCGCCACATCCGGGCGGCGGCGGGGAAGGTGCGGGACGTGCTCAACCGCCTCATCTCTTCCAACCAGTCCAAGTATTTGCAGGAGTCCATCATCACCATGCGGGGTGGCCGCTACGTGGTGCCTGTAAAGAGCGAGCACAAAAACGAGATTCCCGGCCTGGTCCACGACGTGTCCGGCTCCGGCGGCACCTTCTTCATCGAGCCCATGGGGGTGGTCAACGCCAACAATGAGCTGCGAGAGCTGCAAATGAAGGAGCAGAAGGAGATCGAGCGCATTCTGGCGGAGCTGTCCGCCGACTGCGCCGGGTTCCGGGAGGGCATCGAGGACAACTACCGCACCCTCATTGCCCTGGACGTGATCTTCGCCCGGGCCAAGCTGTCCACCCACATGGGGGGCATGGAGCCGGTACTGGGGGACTACATCGAGCTGAAAAAGGCCCGCCATCCCTTGCTGGACCCCAAGACCGCTGTGCGCAACGACCTGTACTTGGGCAAAGATTTTGACACCCTGGTCATCACCGGCCCCAACACCGGCGGTAAGACGGTGACCTTGAAGACCCTGGGCCTCTTGACCCTCATGGCCCAGTGCGGCCTCCACATTCCCGCCATGGACGGGTCCACCATCCGGGTGTGCTCGGCGGTGCTGGCGGACATCGGCGACGAGCAGTCCATTGACCAGTCTCTGTCCACCTTCTCCTCCCACATGGTGAACATTGTGGCCATGTTGGAGCAGCTGGATGAGGACACCCTGGTGCTCTTCGACGAGCTGGGTGCGGGCACCGACCCGGTGGAGGGCGCCGCTCTGGCCGCCGCCATCATCGAGTCCGCCCGTCAGCTGGGGGCCCGTGTGGCGGCCACCACCCACTACGCCGAGTTGAAGGTGTACGCCATGACCACGGAAGGGGTGGAGAACGCCTCCTGTGAGTTCAACGTGGACACCCTGGCCCCCACCTACCGGGTGCTCATCGGCATTCCCGGCAAGTCCAACGCCTTTGCCATCTCTCGCCGCCTGGGGCTGCCCGACTACATCATCCAGCGGGCTGCCGACCGGATCGATGCAGAGAACGTCCGGTTTGAGGACGTCATCAGCCAGCTGGAGAGCCAGCGCCAGGCCATGGAGCGGGAGAAGGAGAAGGCCCAGGAGCTGCGCCGAGAGATGGAGCGCACCAAGGCCGAGGCGGACCACTACCGGGAGCGCATCGAGGAGGAGCGGCGGAAGGCCACCGAGAAGGCCCAGGCCGAGGCCCGTGCCATCATCCAGGAGGCCCGGGACACCGCCGATGCCGTGTTTAAGGAGCTCAACGCCATGCGCCGCCGCCAGGAGAAGGCCAAGGAGTGGGTGGACGACAACCAGCAGCGCTCCGACCTGCGTCGCACCCTCAACGAGGCGGAGAACGCCCTGGGCGCCAAGGGCGAGGAGCTGGAGACCCCTGCACCCACCCGTCCGGCTGTGGTGGGAGACATGGTGGAGGTGCTGAAAACCCACACCCAGGCCCAGGTGGTGGGGGTGAACAAGGACGGCACCCTCCAGCTCCAGGCGGGCATCTTGAAGCTCAAGGCCAAGCAGGACGAGGTGCGGGTGCTGGAAGAGGCCACCGCCCGTCACAAGCAGAGCCAGAAGGACAAGGCCCGCAAAGCCACCGTCCCCCGCCCCTTCCGGGCCGCTGCCGCCAAGGCGGAGCTGGACCTGCGGGGCATGATGGTGGACGAGGCCCTGGCCGCTGTGGACATGTTCCTGGATAACGCCCTCATGGGCAAGCTGGAGACGGTGACCATCATCCACGGCAAGGGCACCGGGGCTTTGCGCAAGGCAGTGCGGGAGCACCTCAAGCACAGCCGATATGTGAAATCTGCCCGCCCTGGTGCATATGGTGAAGGAGAGGACGGCGTCACCGTGGTGACCATGAAATAACCAAGGAACGGGTGAATCGTACTTTTCACCAAACGGACCGCTGCGATTTGTACAAAATGCTGTTGACGTTACTTGCCAAATTTGGTATGCTAGGAATGCAAAATATTTTCGGGGAAAGCGCGGGATAGTACTCCCCCAATCCAAGCAAGAATATGGAGGGACTCTCTTATGGTAACGAAAGAGACTGTTGTGAACAACCAGGTTGGCCTGCACGCTCGTCCGGCCACCTTCTTTATCCAGAAAGCCAATGAATTCAAGAGCTCCGTGTGGGTGGAAAAGGAAGAGCGCCGTGTCAACGCCAAGAGCCTGCTGGGCGTGCTCTCTCTGGGCATCGTGAAGGGCACCGCCATCACCCTCATCGCCGACGGCCCCGACGAGGAGGAGGCTGTCAACGCTCTGGTGGAGCTGATCAACTCCGATTTTTCTGAGTAAGCCAGACAAATAGATGAAAGCGCCGCAATTTGCGGCGCTTTTTTCGTGGGGAGGGTATCTATGACCTTTGAAGAGCTGCGGGACAAGGCCCACGCACTGCCGTTAAAGCCTGGGGTGTATATCATGCAAAACGCCGCCAGCGAAGTGATCTACGTGGGCAAGGCCAAGGCGCTGAAAAACCGGGTGAGCCAGTATTTCCAGGACCAGAGCCGCCACAATGAGAAGACCCGGGCCATGGTCGCCCAGATCCACCACTTTGACGTCATTGTGGTGGCCACGGAGTTCGAGGCCCTGGTGCTGGAGTGCGCCCTCATCAAGCGCCACCAGCCCCGGTACAACATTCTGCTCAAGGACAGCAAGGGCTACCCCTATATCCGCCTCAGCGTCCAGGAGGAGTACCCCCAGTTCTCCTTCACCAGCAAGGTGGCCCGGGACGGGGCCCGGTACTTCGGTCCCTACGGCACCCGGGGAGCCAGTCAGGGCATCATCGACGCCCTGCTCTCCGCCCTGCGCCTGCCCACCTGCAAGCGGAAGTTCCCCCGGGACATCGGCAAGGAGCGCCCCTGCCTCAACTTCCACATGGGCACCTGTGACGGCTATTGCCGCGCCGATATGGACCAGAGCCAGTACCGGGCCAACATGGACAAGGCGGTGCAGCTGCTGGAGGGCAAGCTGGACCAGGTGGTGGCGGAGTGGACCGGAGAGATGGAACAGGCGGCCGAGGACCTGCGCTTTGAAAAGGCCGCCCAGTACCGAGACCGGATTCGAGCGGTGCAGCTGCTGGCCAAGCGGCAGAAGGCGGTGGTGGGCTCTCTGGCGGACACCGACGTGGTGGGCTACCACCGGGGAGAGGCCAAGAGCTGCTTTGTGGTGCTCCACTATGTGGACGGGGAGCTGGCGGCCAAGGACTGGCAGCTGCTGCCCCTGCCCATGGAGGAGGACGAGGGGGAGAGTGTGGCCACGCTGACCGCCCAGTATTACCAGGGGCGCCAGGCCCTGCCCCGGCAGATTCTCCTCCCCCTGGACTTTGACGGCCAGGTGGAGCTGGCCCGGATGCTCACCCAGGCGGTGGGCCGGAAGGTGGAGCTGCTCACCCCCCAGCGAGGGGCCAAAACCGAGCTGGTGGCCATGGCCAACCAAAACGCCGCCGAAGAGGTGCAGCGGGCCACCTCCGCCCAGGAGCGCACCTCCAAACTCATGGAGGCCCTGGGGCGGCTGTTGGGCCTGCCCAAGCCCCCCCACCGCATGGAGGCCTTTGACATCTCCAACAGCGGAAATGCGGACATTGTGGCCTCCATGACGGTGCACGTGGACGGCAGGCCCCTGAAACGGGATTATCGCCACTTCACCCTCAAGGGGCTGGAGCACGCCGACGACTACGCCTCCATGGAGCAGGTCATTTCTCGCCGCTTCCGGCGGTATCTGGACGGGGACGAGAAGTTCGGGGAGATGCCCGACGTGCTGCTCATGGACGGCGGCGTGGGACAGGTGCGGGCGGCGGCCTCTGCCCTGAAGGAGCTGGGCCTCAGCGTCCCCATCTTCGGCATGGTCAAGGACGACCGACACCGCACCCGGGCCCTGGTGGACGGGGAGGGGCAGGAGATCGGCTTGCAGCAAAACCAGGCCCTCTTTGCCCTCATTGGCCGCATCCAGGAGGAGACCCACCGCTTTGCCATTGAATTTATGCGCTCTAGGCAGGGCAAGCGGATGAAGGGTTCGGTGCTGGACGAGATTGCCGGGGTGGGCCCCACCCGCAAGACCGCTTTGCTCCGCCATTTTAAAAGCATTAAGGCCATTCGAGGAGCCTCGATGGAGCAGCTGCGAGAAGTGGTGCCTCAAAACGCCGCCCAGGCGGTATATGACTATTTTCATAAGGAGTGAGACGTTACCATGCGTGTCATCACGGGAACGGCCCGGGGAAAGCGGCTCAAGGAGCTGCCCGGCATGGACACCCGCCCCACCACCGACCGGGTGAAAGAGGGGCTTTTCAACATCATTCAGTTTGACATTCCCGGCCGACGGGTACTGGACCTGTTTGCCGGCACCGGGCAGCTGGGCATTGAGTGCCTGTCCCGGGGGGCGGCCTGGTGCGATTTTGTGGACCACTCGCCCGCGGCCATGAAGATCGTGCGGGAGAATGTGAAGGCCTGCAACCTCACCGACCGGGCGGCTTTCAACCAAACCGAGTTCGACGCCTTCCTGGCCAGCGCCAAGGGGCCCTATGACCTGGTGTTTCTCGACCCGCCCTATGCCTCTGACTGCATAAAACAGGCCCTGGAACGCATGACGGCAATTGACATTGTGTCGAGAAATGGTATAATAGTATGCGAGTCTCCAGTGGAAGCCCAGCTTCCGGAGCTTGCGGTCCCCTATGAGAAGGGGCGTGACTACCGGTACGGGAAGATCAAGCTGACCTTGTACCGCAGGAGTGTGTGACCCAATGAAACGAGCCATCTACCCCGGCAGCTTTGACCCGGTGACGCTGGGGCATTTGAACATCATCAAGCGGGCGGCCGCCATTTTTGACGAGCTCATCGTGTGTGTGATGGTCAATTCCAGCAAAAACGGCCTGTTCACCCCGGAAGAGCGGGTGGAACTCATTGAGAAGGTGACGGAAGGATTACCAAATGTGAAGGTGGACTGTTCCCGCCAGCTGCTGGCCGACTACGCCAGACAGCACGGGGCCAAGGTGCTGGTGAAGGGTTTGCGGGCCGTGTCCGACTATGAGTCTGAGATTCAAATGGCCATGATCAATGCCAAGCTGTATGAGGAGCTGGACACCGTGTTTTTGTACACCAGTCCCAAGTACGCCTATCTCAGCTCCACCGTCGTGAAAGAAATGGCGAGATACGGGGCGGACCTATCGGAATTTGTCCCGAGACAGATTATTACCCAGGTACAGAATCGGGTCAATGGGGCCCAGGAACAATAAGGAGGAATTACCTATGGCAACTTCTGTGGAAGAATTGCTGAATATGCTGTTTGATATGGTGGACGAGGCCCGCAATGCGCCTTTGAGCTCTGAGAAGTGCGTCATCGAGCGGGACAAGGCCCTGGACCTCATCGAGGACGCCAAGGCCCAGCTGCCCGTGGAGCTGGCCGAGGCCCGCAAGGTGCTCAACAACCGCAACGAGCTGCTCTCCAGCGCCAAGCGTGAGGCCGAGGAGCTGCAGAAGCGGGCAGAGAACGAGGCCCGCCGCCTGGTCAGCGAGACCGAGGTGATGGCAGTGGCCCGCCAGAAGGCCAGCGAGATGATGGCCCAGGCCGACCAGAAGTCCAAGGAGATGCGCACCGTTGCCAACCAGTACTGTGAGGACGTGATGCGCCGGGCGGAGGAGGCTCTGGGCGAGGCCCACGCCGAGATGCGCCGGGTGCAGAGCAAGTTCCACGAGGCCCTGGGAATTCCCAGCAGCACAACCTCTGCCAACCGCGCCTACGACGCCGAGGCAGATCAATAAGAGAGATTTGAATGGAGGACCGCAGGATGGCGCACATTCTGCGGTCCTTTCCAATTTTAAACCCTTCGTTGGGAGGCACACGCTTTGTGGTCCTCCATTTTACTCCACCACCCGGGGCGCCCGGGAGGTATGGAACGAATAAGTGACCCAATTCCCGGCGTTTGGCAGAATAAACAGTGGAATCCGTGATTTTATTCAAGAAAACTTCATATTTTTCCAGGAAAAAAGTCCTTGCAATTTCCACCAGGGGGATGTATACTAGGGATAACTT
Source organism: Pseudoflavonifractor sp. SW1122 (assembly GCF_012027765.1). Lineage (NCBI taxonomy): Bacteria > Bacillati > Bacillota > Clostridia > Eubacteriales > Oscillospiraceae > Pseudoflavonifractor > Pseudoflavonifractor sp. SW1122. The sequence goes on from NZ_SJOS01000021.1 coordinate 20,888, forward strand.
GGAGTGAAATGGAGTGAAATGGAGGGGACGCAGGATGACTGGCACCTACGAGCATAGTCTTGACAGCGCCGGGCGTCTCATTGTGCCGTCCAAACTCCGGGAGAAATTGGGCTCCCAGTTTTACCTGGCTGTGGGGGTCAAGGAGAACTTGACCCTGTACCCCATGGCGGCGTGGAACAAGCTCCAAGAGCGGGTGGCCAACCTGACCACCGCGCAGGCAGCCTCCATGGATGTCTTCTTTGCCTCGGCTCAGTTGTGTGAGCCGGACAAGCAGTGGCGCTTTCAGGTGCCCTCTTATTTGAAGGACTATGCCAAGATTGATCGGGATGTGGTGATCACCGGCAACAACGACCGGGCCCAGATCTGGAGTGCGGAGAACTGGAAGGCCAAGACCGCACAGCAGCTCAACCCCGAGCACATTGCGGCACTGTTGGAAGGACTGGGGATTTAATCCATGGAATATACACACAAGTCTGTGCTGCTCCAGGAGTGTCTGGACGGCTTGAACATCAAGCCCGACGGCATCTATGTGGACGGCACGTTGGGCCGGGCGGGGCACTCGCGAGAGATTGCCAAGCGCTTGACCTCTGGCCGACTCATCGGCATTGACCGGGACGCCGCCGCTCTGGAAGCCGCGCCGGCCCGATTGGAAGGGCTCATGGACCGGGTGACCCTGGTGCGTGGGAACTTCAGCCAGGTGGGGGAGATTCTCCGCAAGTTGGATATCCCCGCCGTGGATGGTATGTTGTTTGACCTGGGTGTGTCCTCGCCCCAGCTGGACGAGGCGGCCCGAGGTTTTTCCTATTTACAGGATGCCCCTCTGGACATGCGGATGGACCAGTCCGCCGCCCTCACCGCCTATGAGGTGGTCAACGAGTGGTCTCAGGAGGAGCTGAAACGAATCTTGTGGCAGTACGGGGAGGAGCGTTACGCCGGCCCCATCGCCGCAGCCATTGTACGCCACCGGGCTCAGGCTCCGGTGCGCACCACCCTGGAGTTGGCGGATTTGATCCGCAGCGCCATGCCCGCCAAGGCGTGCCGGGAGAAACAGCACCCGGCCAAGCGGTCCTTCCAGGCCATTCGCATCGCCGTCAACGACGAGTTGGGGGAAGTGGAGCGGATGCTGAATACCGCCCTGGACCTCTTGAATCCCGGCGGACGGCTGGCCATCATTTCCTTCCACTCCCTGGAAGACCGCCTGGTGAAGACGGCCTATGCAGGGTGGGCCAAGGGTTGTACCTGCCCCCCGGACTTCCCCGTGTGCGTGTGCGGGAAGACCCCCAAGGTGCGCCTGGTGGGGAAAAAGCCCATTGTTTCCACCCCCCAGGAACTTGAAGAGAATCCAAGGGCTCGCAGTGCCAAGTTGCGTGTGGCAGAGAAGCTGTGAGTGAGATAATAAAAGGAGACATCACTATGGCAACCCAGCGCAAAGTTAGACAGTACGCCACCTATGGCAACGTAGCTTATAAAGTAGACAACACCGCCCCCGCCCGGGAGCGGAGAAGAGAGGTGGAGCAGCCCCGGCGGCCCAGAGTCAGACCCCGGGAGCGGGTGGCCACCCGGCCCCAGGTACAGGTCCGGGCCCAGAGCGCTGTGGCGCCCTTCACCATTGTGGGATTTGTGGCAGCCATCGCCTGTGCCCTGTTGCTGGTGGTGTGCAGCGCCCAGCTGGCCATGGTCAACGCGGAGACGGTAGAACTGCGTTCTACCCTGTCCGAGTTGCAGGATGAGAAAAAAACACTGATGGCCCAGTATGAAAAGACCTTTGACCTGACGGCGTTGGAGCAGCAGCTCACCGCTGACGGTTCCATGGTGGAGGCGGGCGCAGGCCAGACCGTCTACCTGGACTTGTCCCAGGACGACAGTGTGGTGTACTACCAGGAGGCTCGGGAGGGAGTCTCCGGCCTGATTCGCCAAATTGAGGAATTTCTGAGCGGCATGCTGTCATAATGGCCGCCCCAGAACACATACAATGAAATGCGGACATAAGAGAGAATGAGGGGCGTAAGAAAACTTTGACCGGTTTCTTACGCCCTTCTTGTCCCGATATGCCGCCACGCCAAACCGGAATATATATAGGAGCGAAGACATATGCAAAAACCCAAATCCAATTCACGCCGCTCCCCTGGACAGGGAAACCGTAGTCTCTTCCGCCGCACGGTGGTGCTGCTGGCGGTGGTGGGAGTGGTGGCCTTTGTGCCCCTGGTGGCCCAGCTGGTGAAGCTGCAAATCTTCCAGCACGACCAGTGGGAGCAGCGGGCGGCCAATCAGCAGACCCTGGACGTGGCGGTCAACGCCGGACGGGGTGCCATCTACGACGCCCAGGGCCGTACCCTGGCCCGGTCCGGCACCGTCTATCAGCTGATCCTCTCCCCCCGGGACGTGGTGGTTTCGGTGAATAAGAGCAGCTATGAGGACGAGGACGGCAACCTGAAGCAGGAGGAGTACGAGCAGGCCATCGAGGACAAGCGGGACCTGATTGTGGACGGCCTGGTGGACCTGCTGGGCCTCAACGAGGACCGGCTGCGCCAGCGCATTGAGAACACCGACTCCGCCTATGAGCCTCTGGCCTACGAGCTGGAGGAGGAGGAGACCACCGCGGTGCGGGAGTTTATTAAGGAGAACAAACTCTCCTCCATGCTCTACTTCGAGCCCTCCAGCAAGCGCTACTACCCCTACTCCTCGGTGGGCGCCCACATCCTGGGCTTCATGGCCTATACCGAGAGCAGCGGCAGCGTGAAGGTGGGTGCCCAGGGTGTGGAGGCCCTGTACCAGGATGTGCTGTCCGGAGCCACTGGACGAGTGGTCACCTCCAAGACCGGAGCCGGCACCGAGATGCTCTCCACCTATGAGGAGTACATCGACGCCGAGAACGGCGGCAACCTCCACCTGACCATTGATGCCACCATCCAGTCCATGCTGGAGCAGACCCTGGAGGAGGGCATCCAGACCTACAACGTGAAAAAGGGTGGCTTCGCCATCGCCCTGGACCCCTCCACGGGAGCGGTGTTGGGTATGGCCAGCAGCCCCAACTTTGACCCCAACAGCTATGCCAGCGTCTTCGACCAGGAGCTGCTGGATGAGCTGAAATCCCTGGCCGAGGAGTACGGCGAGGACAGCGACGAGTACAACCAGGCCGTCAGCGACGCCCTCAACCTCCAGTGGAGAAACAAGGCCCTGTCTGACACCTACGAGCCTGGTTCTACCTTTAAGCCTCTGGTGGTGGCGGCAGCTCTGGAAGAGGGCATCATCTCTCCCGACGACCACTTCTACTGTGACGGCGGCCAGAAGGTGGCCGACCGATACATCACCTGTCACAAGCGCACCGGACACGGGGACCAGACGGTGACCCAGGTGCTGGAGAACTCCTGTAACGACGGTATGATGCAGATTGCCGCCAAAATGGGCGCCGATACCTTCTGGGATTACCTGGAGAGCTACGGCCTGTTTGACTCCACCGGCATCGACCTGTACGGAGAGGGCGCCAGCGTGTTCTGGTCCGGCGGACGGGACTTCTTCACCAGTATCTACGGTGAGACTTCCGTGGCCACCGCCTCCTTCGGTCAGACCTTTAAGATCACCCCCATCCAGATGGTGAGCGCCTTTGCCTCTGTCATCAACGGCGGCCACCTGTTGGAGCCCTACGTGGTGCAGTCGGTGAGCGACGACGACGGCAACAGCACCTACTACCACCAGGTGCAGGAGGTGCGCCAAGTCATCAGCGAGGAGACCTCCTCCACCCTCCGCGGTATGCTGGAGAGCGTGGTGGCAGGCCCCTCCGCCTCTGGCCGTAACGCCTACATGGCAGGCTACCGCATCGGCGGTAAGACCGGTACCTCCCAGAAGCGAGATGAAAAGACCGGCGACCTGATCTGTTCCTTCATGGGCTTTGCCCCTGTGGATAACCCCAAGGTGCTGGTGCTGCTGGCCTACGACTCTCCCGAGCAGTCGGCCTCCAACTCCAACTACACCCCCTCCGGCACCTACATCAGCGGCGGTAACATCGCCGCCCCCATGGCCGGGCAGCTGCTGGCCGACATTCTGGACTACATGGGCGTGGAGAAGCAGTATACCACCGACGAGCTGGAAGCTTCGGACACCACCATGATCAACGTCACCGGCTATGAGCTCACCGTGGCCAAGGGCCTGCTCACCGACCGTGGCATCCGCTGCCGCACCGTGGGCAGTGGCAACACCGTCACCGGACAGCTGCCCGCCTCCGGTGTGACCATCCCCGGCAGCTCCACCGTGATCTTGTATCTGGGCGAAGAGGTGCCCAAGGACAAGGTGAAGGTGCCCGACCTGGAGGGGTTGAGCCCCTCGGAGGCCAAAAATACCCTGGAAGAGATGGGCCTATTCCTGCGAGCCACAGGTGTTACTGACGACGGCGGCAACCTGGAGGCCATCAACCAGAGCATCGCCGCCAATACCGAGGTATCACCGGGCACCGTGGTGGAAGTGAGGTTTGTCAGCAGTGTTATCGACTACGCCGATCAAGAACTCCCAGATTGATGACCCCATTGCCGTGGTGGGACGGGGAAACACCGCCACGGCCCACCTGCTGCGCCGATTGACCGGGGCACCGGTGGTGGAATTGACCCCATATGAGGCCGCCATGGCTGGGGACGACACGTCCCGCTACCAGGCTGTGGTGGTGGAAAACTTCGAGCTCCGGGACCGCCGCACCCTATCCCCCTGTGCGGTGGCCCGGTGGGAGCTGTCCCGGCGGGCCGGGGTCACGGTGGTGGCCCTGGACGACGGGGAGGGGCGGCGGACGGCCCGGGCCATGAGGGGCCGGGTGTTCGCCTACTCCGACGGCAGGCCCCAGGCGGACCTCACCGCCAAAAATGTCTGTCTGCGCCGCCAGCGGGTGGAGTTTGAGGCTCTCACCCGAGACGATTTGCTCCGGGTGCGGGTACCCCGGGGCCAGGGCGGCCTCTATGAGAGCCTGGCCGCCTTGGCGGCGGCTGTGGCGCTGGGCGTGCCGCTGGAGCAGGCGGCCCAGCGTTTGAACCAATCCTAGATACAAAAGAGAGAGTGGAGGTTTATAAACCATGATGAGTTTCGCAGCGGCGGCAACCGCCTTTCTGGTCACTGCGGTGGTGGGTAAGTTCCTGATTCCCGTCCTCCGGGCCATGAAGGCCGGCCAATCCATCAAAGAGATTGGCCCCAACTGGCACATGACCAAGCAGGGTACCCCCACCATGGGCGGCATTATGTTTATGGTGGGCATTACGGTGGCGGTGCTGATCTTCTGTTGGAAGGACCTGATGAGCGGAGACTATTCCGCCCTCATCGTGCTGGGCCTGGCCCTGGTATACGGGGGCATCGGCTTCATCGACGACTTTGCCAAGGTGCGCAAGCATGAGAACACCGGCCTCACCGCCGGGTGGAAGCTGCTGCTGCAGCTGGCCGTGTCCGTGGCCTTCCTGGCCCTGATGCGCAATTTCGGCTATCTCTCCCCCAACCTGTACGTCCCCTTTGCCAACATTGATATCCCTCTGCCCTGGGCAGTGTACCTGGTGTTTGCCGCCTTCGTGCTGGTGGGCTGTGTCAACTCGGTGAACCTCACCGACGGCCTGGATGGCCTGGCGGGCTCTGTGACCCTGCCCGTGGCCATCTTCTTCTCCCTGCTGGCTGCCTGGTGGGATAAGGGCAGCGTGGGCGCCTTTGCCGCCGCTCTGGCCGGAGGCATTCTGGGCTTCCTCATTTACAATTTCTATCCCGCCAAGGTGTTCATGGGGGATACCGGCTCCCTGTTTTTGGGCGGCGCCGTGTGCGGCATGGCCTTCGCCGTGGACGCACCCCTCATCCTCATCCCCGTGGGTATCATCTACATCGCTGAGACCATGAGCGATATCATCCAGGTGACCTACTTCAAGCTCACCCACGGCAAGCGTATTTTCCGTATGGCCCCCCTCCACCACCACCTGGAGCTGGGTGGGTGGAGCGAGGTGCGCATTGTGCTCACCTTTACCGCCATCACCGTGGCCTTCTGTCTGCTGGCCTTTGCCGGCGCGATGTACCGCTACGGCGTATAACAGGACCTGATTCCAGGCCCTACTTCGCATTTTTCGTTCCGGGAAGGAGGCGCACCCGTGCGCAAAACAGCCAAACGAGATCTCACCATAGAGCAGCAGCTGGCCCGGGGGCCGCTGGACCTGCCCTACCTGGCCCTGGTGCTGCTACTGACGGCCATCGGCCTGGTTATGCTGCTCTCGGCCTCCTATGCTTCTGCCTACTACGACCTGGACCCCGGCGTGAAGACAGGAGGCAACCCCTATTACTACTTTTTGGGACAGCTGAAGTTTGCCGTGGCAGGTGTGGTCGGCATGTATATCGTGTCGAAAATCGACTACCAGTGGTGGCGGGGGCTGTCGGTACCCGCCCTTGCGGGCAGTATTTTTCTGCTGATTCTGGTCTTTACTCCTCTGGGACGGTCCAGTAACGGCGCACGGCGCTGGCTGGACATCGGCTTCTCCTTCCAGCCCTCCGAGCTGGTGAAGGTGGCGGTGATTCTGTTCTTCGCTGCCCGGCTGTCCAAGCGGAAGGACCAGATCAAAGCGCCCCCCAAGAAGTGGAATCGGCGTACCCTCCGGGGCCGCATGGGGGAGTTTGCCGAGAACATCGGCCTGCTGGAGCTGATTCCCTACGGGGTGATTCTGCTGCTGATCCTCTTCTTGCTCTACAAGCAGCCCCACATGTCGGGTATGATTCTGGTGTGCTCGGGGGCGGCGGCGGTGCTGTTCGCCTCGGGCATCCGGCTGTACTGGTTTGTGGGCGGCGGCGCTGCCGTGGGTGCGGCGCTGCTCTTCCTCATCACCCAGACCGAGTACATGACCGCCCGTATGCAGTCCTGGCTCAACCCTGGCAGCGACCTGCGGGGAGACGGCTATCAGCTGTGGCAGTCCCAGATTGCCATCGGCTCCGGCGGTCTGCTGGGCACTGGGCTGGGCAACAGCCGCCAGAAGTACATGTTCCTCCCCGAGGAGCACAACGACTTTGTGTTCGCCATTGTCTGTGAGGAGCTGGGGCTCATCGGCGCCTGCCTCATCATTATCCTCTTCGCCCTGCTCATCGTCCGGGGCTATTGGCTGGCCCTCCACGCCCGAGACCGCTTCGGCAGCCTGATGATCGTGGGTATCAACACCCAGCTGGCGGCCCAGGTCATCCTGAACATCGGCGTGGTCACCGGCGCTCTGCCCACCACGGGCATCTCGCTGCCCTTCTTCAGCTACGGCGGCACCGCTCTCATGGTGCAGCTGGCGGAAGTGGGCCTGATCTTAGCGGTGTCCAGGCAAATCGTGGCGCCAAAGGAAGAGTAGGAGGGGGAGCATGAAGGTACTGTTTACCTGCGGCGGCACGGCGGGGCACGTCAACCCGGCCCTGGCCGTGGCCCAGACCTTTGAAAAATACCATCCCGGCTGTCAGGTCCTCTTTGTGGGGGCCGAGAAGGGGATGGAAAAGCGATTGGTGGAGCAGGCGGGGTATCCCATCCGCTGCGTGAAGGTGTCCACCTTCGAGCGGCAGCTGAGTTGGAAGATCATCCGCCACAACTTCAAAAGCGTGTTTAAAGTGCCGGTGGGGCAGTGGCAGGCTTCCCGGATTTTACGACAGTTCAAGCCCGACCTGGTGGTGGGTACCGGAGGCTACGCCTCCTTTCCCGCTGTGCGGGAGGCCACCCGCATGGGCATCCCCACCGCCATTCACGAGTCCAACGCCTTCCCCGGCCTCACCACTCGGGTGCTGGCCAAGCGGGTGGACCTGGTGATGGTGGGCTTCCCTGAGGCGGCGGAGTATTATACCCACGCCAAAAAAGTGGCGGTGACAGGTACCCCGGTGCGGGGTGCCTTTTTCCGCCTGGACCGGGCCCAGGCCCGGCGGGAGCTGCGCATCACCGACGACAAGCCCCTGGTGGTGTCCTTCTGGGGTTCCCAGGGGGCCCGGGACATGAACCTCATGACCGAGGACTTTGTGCAGCGGTGGGTGGAGGAGGGCAGACCCTTCCACTACATCCACAGCGGTGGCCGGGACTATGAGACCATGGCCCAGCACCTCAAAGAGCGGGGCGTGTCGGTGACCGACCACGAGGTCCGTCCCTACATTGACAACATGCCCACGGTGATGGCAGCCGCTGACCTGGTGATCTGTCGGGCCGGGGCCTCCACTCTGGGCGAGCTCACCGCCATGGGCAAGCCTGCGGTGCTGGTGCCCTCTCCCTATGTGGCTGCCAACCACCAGTTCAAAAACGCCAAGGTATTGGCGGACCGTGGCGCGGCGGAGTTGCTGGAGGAAAAAAACTGCTCCGGCCAGAGCTTGTACGACACTGCGGTATCCCTGCTGGCCAACGCCGACAAACGCCGGGAGATGAGCCGGGCCATGAAGGAACTGGCTACCCCCCGGGCGGCTGAGGACATCTACAAGGCTCTGATGGAGCTTCTTTAACCCTTTTCCCTTTTCTTTCATAGAATGTGCCAATGGAAGGAAAGGGAGGCGTTTTCATGAGCGTCATGTACATACAGGGCGGTGCCCCACTGGAGGGGGCATGGCGGGTCCAGGGGGCGAAAAACAGTGTGCTCCCCGTTTTGGCGGGGTGCCTGCTGTCCCCCCAGCCGGTGGTGATTCGCAACTGTCCCCGCCTGTCCGACGTGGACGCCGCCGTGGACATCCTCCAACACCTGGGGGCCAGCTGCCGCTGGGAGGGGGAGAAACTGGTGGTGGATGCCGGGCAAGCCTCGGGCACCGCCATTGACGAGGGCCGTATGCGGGCCATGCGGTCCTCCATTATGTTTCTGGGCCCTCTGGCCGCCCGGATGGGGGAGGCCACCCTCACCTATCCCGGCGGCTGTGAGCTGGGCCCCCGGCCCATCGACCTGCACCTGGAGGCCCTGCGGGCCATGGGGTGTCAGGTGGAGGAGCAGGACGGCACCATCACCTGCCGGGGCCGTCCCCGGGGCGGGGTGGTGACCTTGAAGTTCCCCAGCGTGGGAGCCACGGAAAATGCCATGCTGTGCGGGGCAGGGGCGGCGGAGGACACCACCATTGTCAACGCCGCCCGGGAGCCGGAGATTGTCCAGCTCCAGCAGTTTCTCAACGCCCTGGGCGGAGAAGTGACGGGTGCCGGAGGCAGCGTCATCACCGTCCGGGGCGGGCGACCCCTCCACGGCGGAGCGATCTCCATTTTGGGCGACCGCATTGTGGCGGCCACTCTGCTGTCCGGGGTGGCGGCGGCAGGGGGCGAGGTGGAGCTCCAGGGCGTGGACTGGCGGCACCTGTCCACGGTGCTCCAGCTGTTCGAGCAGGGGGGATGCCGGGTGCGCAGCGCACCGGGCCGCATCTGGTTTTGCCGTAGGGAAGATGTCCCCATGAAGTCGGTGGGACCGGTGGCCACCGCCCCCTATCCCGGCTTTCCCACCGACGCCCAGGCTCCGGTGATGGCGGCCTTTGCCACCGCCCGGGGCACCACCATTTTTCAAGAGACCATGTTCTCCCGCCGCTTCGGCCACGTGCCGGAATTGCGGGAGATGGGAGCGGATATCTCCCTCCACGGCCAAGGGGCGTGGGTGCGGGGAGTGAAGCGGCTCCACGGGGCCCAAGTGTCCGCCACCGACCTGCGGGGCGGGGGCGCACTGGCCGTGGCCGCCCTGGGGGCCCAGGGTGAGACCCAGCTGCGGGGCGTGGAACACATCGACCGGGGCTATGAGCACCTGGAGGAGATGTTCAACCGCCTGGGGGCCCAGATACAGCGCAGATAAATTTACCACAGAGGTGATTTGGCATGGCACGTGAGCGGAAGCACCCCCGGCGCACCAGGCGCCGAGGCCGGTTTCGGTTTTTCTATAAATTGATCTCTCTGGTGGCAGTGGTAGCAGCCATTGTCACCGCCTGTGTCATCTTCTTCCGCGTCAATGAGGTGAAGGTAGAGGGCAACTCCCACTACACCGCCCAGGAGATCATTGACGCCTCGGAGATCGAGATGGGGGATAACTTGGTGACCCTGTGGACCTGGCAGATCAACCAGCTGGTGGGCAGCAAGCTGCCCTATGTCCAGCGGGTGGTGGTGGGCCACACCTTCCCGGACAAGGTGACCCTCCAGGTGGTGGAGCGCACGGTGGCCGCCACCGTGGAAGGCAATGGCCGCCAATGGCTTATGGCCTCCGACGGCTATCTGCTGGAGACCACCAACCAAAACCAGGGCATTGCCATTGTGGGCCTGGAGGTGGTGGACCCCCAGGCGGGCCAGCCCATGCAGGTCAGCGAAGCGGACCAGTCCAAGGGGGAGGCCATTGTCCCTCTGATGGAGGCCTTGGACCAGGCGGGGAAGCTGAGCCAGTGCACCCAGTTTGACTGCTCGGCGGCCTCTTCCATTCTGGTCAGCTACGGCATCCATCAGCTGCGGTTCCCCCTCCACGGAGACTATGCCCAGATGCTCAACCTGTTCCAGGCGGCCTTGGACAGCGGCAAGCTGCCCCAGGGTGAGGCCCGGGTGTTTGACTTCACCGTTTCCGACAACAAGGTGTTTGTCCAAAACCCCAAGCAGTCCGCCCAGCCCGAGCCCAGTGCCAGCCCGGACCCGGACGCCACAGCTTCGGACGCTCCGGACCCCGCGGCCTCCCAGTCTCCGGACCCTGAGCCTTCGGCCTCCACAGAGCCCGCAGCCTCGGCGTCCCCGGAGCCCTCTGCCACTCCAGAAGCGTGAGACCCATGAGTCCCCATCCCGCCCATGTGTGCGGGGTGGGGGCTTTTTTCGTTTTATTGGCTGGAACTGCCAAAAGGACGCGACAAAATTCTGCAAAAAAACTTGCATTTCACTATTGACCCCGTGAGGAAAAGCCGCTAAAATAAAATGTGATTTGTAGTCTGGATTATTGCAGGCATTGACACAAACTGTTTTGGATATAGGAGGGTCATATTTATGGCTTTTGTCATGGATTCTGAGGTAAAAAGTGGCGACACCTTGAAGGTCATCGGTGTCGGCGGCGGCGGTTGTAACGTGGTCAACCGCATGGTGCGTGTGGGCATGCAGGGTGTGGAGTTCATTGCTGTGAACACCGACCGTCAGTGCCTGGCCGCCTCCGAGGCCACCCAGAAGCTGCCCATCGGCGAGAAGCTCACCGCCGGTAAGGGCGCTGGCGCCAACCCCGAGGTGGGCCGTGAGTCCGCCAAGGAGAGCAAGGACCAGATTTCCGCCCTGCTGGACAACACCGATATGGTGTTCGTCACCGCCGGTATGGGCGGCGGCACCGGCACCGGCGCCGCTCCCGTGGTGGCTGAGATCGCCAAGTCCCGTGGTATCCTCACCGTGGGCGTGGTCACCAAGCCCTTCAGCTTTGAGGGCCGCCGCCGTATGGACCAGGCCATGAAGGGCATTGAGGAGCTGCAGTCCAAGGTGGACTCCCTGGTCATCATCCCCAACGACCGCCTCCAGTACGCCACCGACGAGAAGATCACCTTCGCCAACGCCTTCGCCATCGCCGACGACGTGCTGCGTCAGGCTGTGCAGTCCATCTCCGACCTGATCACCACCACTGGTCTGATCAACCTGGACTTCGCCGACGTCACCGCCGTCATGAAGGACGCCGGTCTGGCCCACATGGGCGTGGGCCGCGCCGCCGGTAAGAACCGCGCTGAAGAGGCCACCCGTCTGGCCATCAACAGCCCCCTGCTGGAGACCTCTATCCAGGGCGCCAAGGGCATCATCGTCAACATCACCGGTCCCATGGACATCGGTCTGGACGAGGTGGAAGTGGCCGCCGAGATGGTCAAGGAAGTGGCCGATCCCGACGCCCTGTTCATGATGGGCGCTGCCTTTGACGACTCCCTCCAGGATGAGATCCGGGTCACCGTCATCGCCACCGGCTTCGGCGGCGTGAGCAACCCCACTCCCGGCAAGGAGGAGGCCGAGCAGCCCAAGGAGAAGGAGAAGGACCCCTTCGACGACATCTTCCAGATTTTCCAGAATAAGTAATCCATATTCACTCGTGCCGCTGCTTTTTGCAGCGGCACGAGCGCTATTTTATCAACAGGAGAGATGGACCATGACGGTACGGGGACGGTTTGCCCCCAGTCCCAGCGGGCGGATGCACCTGGGCAACCTGCTGGCGGCGCTGCTGGCCTGGCTGGATGTGCGCAGCCAGGGCGGAGTGATGGTGCTGCGCATTGAAGACCTGGACCCCCAGCGGTGCTCTCTGGACAAGGCGGCCCAGCTTGTGGAGGATTTGCAGTGGCTGGGCCTGGACTGGGACGAGGGGGGCTTAGAGCCGGAGTACTGCCAGTCCCGCCGCTGGGACCACTATGAGGCGGCGTTCCGCCGTCTGGAAGAGCTGGAACTCATTTACCCCTGCTACTGCACCCGGGCGGAGCGTCTGGCCGCCTCGGCCCCCCACGCCTCGGACGGGGCGGTGGTGTATTCGGGCCGCTGCGCCCACCTCACGGCCCAGCAGCGGAAGGACCTGGAGGCAGCGGGGAGACGCCCGGCCTTCCGGGTGCGGGTGCCCCGAGAGGAGATTACCATAGAGGACGGCCACATGGGCTCCTACACCCAGCAGCTGGACCGGGACTGCGGGGACTTCATTGTCCGCCGCTCCGACAGGGTGTGGGCCTATCAGCTGGCTGTGGTGGTGGACGACGCCCTCATGGGCGTGAGCCACGTGGTGCGGGGCTGTGATCTGCTCTCCTCGTCCCCCGCCCAGGCGTGGTTACACCGGATCCTGGGGTATGAGCCGCCCCAGTTTTACCACCTGCCTCTGCTGGTAGACGCCCAGGGGCGGCGGCTATCCAAGCGGGACCGGGACTTGGATATGGGGGTGCTGCGGGAAACATACACGCCCCAGGAGCTGGTGGGCTGGCTGGGGTGGCTGGCGGGTTTGCAAGATACGCCAAAAAGTGCCACACCGGACCAGCTGATTTCCCGGTTCCACTGGTCAAAAGTACCGAAAACATCCATTGTTGTCGGTTCAACTTGACACCCTTTTTTCCAGAGCGTAAAATAAAATATCAATACAATTTTGGAGGAGTGGTAAAATGTCGCAGATTCAATACAATGACAAATTTGTAAAAATGGGTCTGACCTTCGACGACGTGCTGCTGATTCCTGCCGAGAGCAACGTGCTCCCCGCAGACATCGACTTGCACACCCGTCTCACCCGCAAGATCACCCTGAATATCCCTGTGGTGAGCGCCGCCATGGACACGGTCACCGAGTCCCGGATGGCCATCGCCCTGGCCCGGGAAGGCGGCCTGGGTATCATCCACAAGAATATGTCCATCGGCGCTCAGGCCGAGCAGGTGGACATGGTCAAGCGCAGTGAGAACGGCGTTATCACCAACCCCTTCTTCCTCGGACCAGGCCACACCCTGGCTGAGGCAGACGAGCTGATGGCCAAGTACCGCATCTCCGGTGTGCCCATCTGCGACAACGGCAAGCTCATTGGTATCATCACCAACCGTGATATGAAGTTTGAGACCGACATGTCTCAGCTCATTGACAACGTGATGACCAAGGACCACCTGGTCACCGCTCCCGAGGGCACCACCCTCCAGGAGGCCCGTGAGATCCTCCGCCGCCACAAGATCGAGAAGCTGCCCATCGTGGACAGCGAGAACCACCTGAAGGGCCTGATCACCATCAAGGACATTGACAAGGCCCAGGTGTACCCCAACTCCGCCCGTGATGAGAAGGGCCGCCTGATGGTGGGCGCCGCCATCGGTGTTACCGCCGACGTGCTGGACCGTGTGGCTGCCCTGGTGGAGGCTGGTGCCGACGTGCTGTGCCTGGACTCCGCTCACGGCCACTCCCAGAACATCCTCAACTGCGTCAAGCGCATCAAGAGCCTGTACCCCGACGTGCAGCTCATCGCCGGCAACGTGGCCACCGCCGAGGGCACTCGGGCCCTCATCGAGGCTGGCGCCGACTGCGTGAAGATCGGTATCGGCCCCGGCTCCATCTGCACTACCCGTGTGGTGGCCGGTATCGGTGTGCCTCAGATCACCGCCGTGTACGATGCCGCCCGTGTGGCTGCTGAGTACGACGTACCCATCATTGCTGACGGCGGCATCAAGTTCTCCGGCGACATCGCCAAGGCCATCGCCGCTGGCGGCAACGTGGTCATGCTGGGCTCCCTGCTGGCTGGCTGCGAGGAGTCCCCCGGCGACACCGAGGTCTACCAGGGCCGTCAGTTCAAGGTCTACCGTGGCATGGGCTCTCTGGGCGCCATGGCCTGCGGCTCCAAGGACCGTTACTTCCAGCAGAACAACAAGAAGCTGGTGCCCGAAGGCGTGGAAGGCCGCGTGCCTTACAAGGGACCTGTGGCCGACACCATCTATCAGATGATGGGCGGCCTGAAGGCCGGTATGGGCTACTGCGGCTGCGGCACCATCGACGAGCTGCGCACCAAGGCTCAGTTCACCCAGATCACTGCCGCCGGTCTCCGGGAGTCTCACCCCCACGATATCTACATCACCAAGGAAGCTCCCAACTACACCGTCAATCCCCAATAATTACTTCTCGAAAATGCGAGCATTTTCTCGAGGGGATGCAGCCCGCTGCATGCATAATCGGGTCAAAGGGCGACCCGATTCCACACTGGCGGGCTGAGAAGTGTTTTTTCCGATGCGCATGTCCTCGGAAAAAACGCCATTCCAATTTATTTTCCCGCCAGCGGGCGGGAAAACTCTGCCGAGGGCTTTGGCCTATGCAAGCAAGTCCGAACTTCTTGTGTGGACGTTGGCTTTTTGACAGTCTTCATCTGCCACAGAGGGAAACCTCTGTGGCAGATTTTTTCATTGCATTCAGTAGCGAAAATCCATATAATGTGGGGAAAGGAGGGATACCCGTTGGAACATCAGATGTTAGACCAGGAGAGAGAGACAGCGGAGGAGACCTCTGACCAGCTGGGGCGGGCACCTCAGCGAACCTCGCAGAAACAGAAATGGCCGGGGAAGAAATGGGCGTTGGCTTTGTGTGTGGCGGTGGCCATCTTCGGCGGCCTGTGCCTGAAGGTATATCAGCTCCATAACCGGGTGGAGTGGCTGCTGGAGAACACTGTGGCCAAGAGCACCATCCGGGACCTGGCCTACCAGTACGGCCTTACCACCACCTTTCTCCAAAAGCTGTTCCCCCAGTCCTATGTATATATGGGGGCCAACGGCATCACCATTTCACCCCTCAAGGACGACTTGGTCCAACACAGCTACGACTGGAGCGGACTGAGCGAGGAGAACGGACGGTATC
Source organism: Pseudoflavonifractor sp. SW1122 (assembly GCF_012027765.1). Taxonomy (NCBI): domain Bacteria; kingdom Bacillati; phylum Bacillota; class Clostridia; order Eubacteriales; family Oscillospiraceae; genus Pseudoflavonifractor; species Pseudoflavonifractor sp. SW1122. The sequence continues at coordinate 36,120 of NZ_SJOS01000021.1, forward strand.
AGTACACGGCCCCAGACGGCACCCAGGCTCTGGCAGGGGTGGACGTGTCCACCTATAACGGGGACATCGACTGGGCGGCGGTGAAGGCCGACGGCATCTCCTTTGCCATGATACGCCTGGGCTTCCGGGGCTACGGGGAGACAGGCAACCTGGTGCTGGATGACAAGTTCCAGCAAAACATCCAGGGAGCCACCCAGGCGGGGCTGGACGTGGGGGTGTACTTCTTCTCCCAGGCGGTCACCGTGGACGAGGCGGTGGAGGAGGCAGAGTATGTGCTGGACGCCCTGGAGGGGGATTCCATCACCTACCCCGTGGCATTTGACCTGGAGCAGGTGGCCCACGACGAGGCCCGCACCGACGATCTGAGCGTGGAGACTGCCACGGAAATCACCCAGGCGTTTTGCCAAACCATTGCCCAGGCGGGCTATCAGCCTATGATCTACGGCAACGTGACGTGGCTCATGGACCGCATTGACCTGACCCAGCTCACCGAGTACCAGCTGTGGCTGGCCCAGTACCAGAGCACCCCTACGTTTCCCTATCAGTTTACCATGTGGCAGTACAGCCATCAGGGCAGCGTGGCGGGGATTGAGGGGAATGTGGACCTGAATCTACTGCTGACGACCTTGTCCTGAGATGCGTACAACAACCAAAACCACCCATCTGACCTTGCTCGGATGGGTGGTTTTCTTCGTTATAGTGATCAATCGAAGGAGGGAATGGCGTGGTAGTTGGATAGGGCTTGTTCCAGACTTTCCACCACACGCTGTGCAAGGGGGAGGGGCTTTAAGACGGTTACATCTGGGGAATAGGTTTTGGCAAAGTGTTCAATGGCCATTTCGTTGGCATAAACGGTCATTGTGACATGGGAGTCTGTCTCATCGTGAAAATCCACCTGGTGGCCGAACAGGTCGATCACATCGCTGACCATGAATTTGGAAATACGCAGACTTGCATGAATGTTTTCACTGGAATACATGTAGGGGTGTTGTCTCATGTAGGTGGCCAAATCCAGAGAATCACCATTGGCCCATTTTAGTTGAGAAAACGGCTTTGCTGCCTCATCCAGAATGCGCAGGTTTAGAATACGATCCAGACGGTAGTTGGAGATGTCATCGTATTTGTCATGATTGCATATGAGGTAGTACTTGCCCTCTCTGGCGGCCATTTGATAGGGGCTGATGACATATTCCCGAGCTGACCCATCGGGACGTTTGCGCACGTGTACTTTTTTATCCGTTCCATATTCGGTATACTGGAAGGAGACCTTTCGGTGCTTGCTGATGGCCTCATCCAAGAGCTCAATGGTGTAGAACAGCTGCTTGTTATGTCCAACATCCTGGGGCATCCGGGCAATATGCTTGACCCGGGAGCGAAAGTAGACGTTGGACAACCCTTCCAGCTTGCCAATCAGGTCTTTGCACTGGTTGTGTGGAATGTGGCCGGAAAACAGGAGGCTGTCAATGAGCAGCCGGAGTTCTCCGGCGGTAAAGTCCCGTTTTAGGTAGAAATCGGACCAGAGATAGCTCTCTTCCTGGGTGGTTTGCCCGGTTTTAGGATTGGTGACCGGAACCATGCGGACGGTTTCGGTGTACTCGATGTCATAGCCGCAGTCCATCAGGTTGAGCAGATTGCGCCGAATGGATTTTCGATCGGCACGCATGGAATATTCCCGTTCCAGGATATCGGCAATCTGCTTTTGGCTGAGTCGATGCTCTTCATCGGTGTATCGCTTAAGAATGTCCAGAATATTGAGAATCAGCATTTTTTTCGGCTGCTTGGAGTACATGGTAGCCCCACCTCTCAAGGTATATGAGTTTATTATAGCGCATATGCCAGGTTTGACAAGGAGATGGGTGGGGAGAAAATGCCCCACGGTATGAGGTATTCTGTTCGTAAGCTTAAACCAGCACACGTTGGAATAGGAGTGGTATGTCATGGATGTGGAGATTTCTCAGCAGGTTCAAGATTGGGTGGAGTTGTGGCAGGATGCCAACCGAAAGAATGACCCCAGGGCGCAGTATCGGTTGGCCACGTTGTATGCGGCTTCCTCCGATGTGGAGGCAGAGAAGAAGGCGTTTGAGTGGTATAAAAAGTCAGCCGCTCAGGGATTTACAGATGCTTGCTTTTCCCTAGGAAAATGCTACGAGGATGGGAAAGGGACGAGAAAGAACTATCGTCAGGCCGTCCGATGGTACAAAGCAGCCCAGCGGGGTGTATCCGACGATTTAATGGAACATCCGGCGCCCATGGACCGCATTGAGGACGCTATGGTACAGCGATATATGGAATATGAGGCATATGCCCAGAGCGTGGACGAAGTGCTGGAGGCCCAAGGTAGTCTATGGGAGGATTCCTTTCAGAGAGATCTAGAGGAGGCTGAGAATGGGGATGCGGAGGCCCAGAATCGCCTTGGACACCGGTATCGGTATGGACAAGGAGTGGAGCCGGACATGGAACAGGCGGTGTACTGGTTCTGGAAATCCGCTCAACAGGGGTGTGAAGCGGGAATCTCTCATTATGCGACGTGCATGGAAGAGAGAAAAGAGTACAAAGAGGCGGCAAAATGGCACCGCAAATATGCACAGATACTTATCAAGTGGAGAAAACGGCGATTGGGCTGGTAAATGAAAAGAAGGGAATGAGCTACATGGATTTATCCAAGGTATCCACTCAGGAGCTGGTGGAAGAGTTGAGAAAACGGGAGGCGGTGGAGGTGGTGCAGGTACTGCCCTATCAGGAGTATCGCATTTTGGTGGGAGACCGGGAGACCCGCGACAGCGGTCCCGCCCTTCTTCTGCGGGTCTGGGATTAACTTTATGTTGCTGGGTTTGGGGGGGCAGTGGTAGAATAAACCTACAAGCAGGATGCTTTGCGGTAGAGTACAGGGAACGAAAGGTTCAAGGGGCGGCGAATCGCCGTCTGGGGTTTCGATGCAGTGTTCGACTTTGACTGGGCAAAGTCGGTGGCTTGAATGGATATTCAAGTATTTTGGTACCGCAAGGAATCATGGTTTGTGAGTGGTGGGGAAACGTATGTATATCCGAGAGGATGGCACCATCTATTTTCATGAATGGGATAGACCGTTTGTCGCCAAGTTTGGGGAGTACACAGCCACTCAAATGGTGCTGGCGTTCCAAGCCGAACACCGTGGCCTACCATTTCTCTATGACACTCACCAGCTGGCTGCGTTCTTACAGATGAACCGCAAACGGCTGTTCGATCTAGTAAAACAAGTGGATGAGCATTATGACCAGGTGAAAATAGTCCAAAAGAACGGAAAAATGCGAGTGCTCCATGTTCCGGATGGAGCATTGAAGGCGGTGCAGCGTCAAATTCAACGAAACATCCTGATGCACTTTTTGCCCTCGCCGTATGCCACGGCGTACATCCGCCGGAGAACTCTGGTGGACAACGCAGCGCCCCATGTGGGAAAGCGATATCTCTTGAAATTGGATATCACCGACTTTTTTGGCAGTATCCAGTTTGCACAGGTGTACCGCAGTGCCTTTTGTACCCCCTATTTTCCCAAGCAGGTGGGGGTGTTGCTCACACGTCTGTGTTGTTGGCAGGGAGCTTTGCCCCAAGGCGCACCCACATCTCCGGCCCTTTCCAATTTGGTGATGAAATCCTTTGATGTATACCTGGGAGATTGGTGCCAGAAGCATGCCATTGCCTATACCCGTTATTGCGATGACATGACCTTTTCCGCAGACCGTCCCCTGTACATGGTCTACCAGAAGGTACAAACCATGTTGGAGCATATGGGGTTTTCCCTCCACGAGGACAAAACCTGTTTTGTCACCCGAGCTTCCCGGCAGTGTGTCACCGGGCTCACTGTAAACGAAGCTGTGTCGGTGTCCAGGGTATACAAACGTCAACTTCGCCAGGAGCTGTATTATGCCCAAAAGTTCGGTTTGGCGGACAGTCTGAGGCACACCAAAAGAGAGAAGTTCTTCACAGGTGAGACGCCAGATGTGGAGAGATATCGGAATCACCTGCTGGGTCAGGTGGGATTTGTCCTCCAAGTGGAGCCGGAAAACCGTTGGTTTCAACACGCAAGGAATGCGTTGAAAACAATGAGATAAACGAAAAAGGAGTGACCATAACATGAGCAAACCGGAGTGGATGACGCAGAAGGACTTTGACAAAAAGATGAAGGAGAAGGATCGAGATTTCTTCAAATGTCCCGCAGAAGAGTTGGCCCAAAAGCTGATCGGTAAGAATCTGTGCCATGTTGTCGATAAAGACAACAAGGACGAAGGACCCTTTGTGATTAAGGCTCGGATTCGGATCGCAGAGGCCTATCCAGAAAAGGACAAATTCACAGACGGGAATCGGGAAAAGAACAAGACCTCCCAAGCGTTGGAAGGTGGGCATCTGCACCTGTTTACCAAAAAAGGAAATGAGAGGAAACGCATGGATGTGGTAGCCAATAAGGTTGATGTATCCGAAGGGGTTTTGATTTGCAACGCCGATCCCTATGATGGCCCTCGAAATGTGGTGGATGGGCTGTATATTCCCAACAGTGCCGATGGCATGGATATGCTGAAAGATGACGCCGAAATCTGGATTGAGGACGATGGCACCCAGGCGGAGTTGAAGGAGCCGACGAAACGAAAGAACATCCCCGACGACAAGCCCCTGCGCTTCGAGGCAAAGCGGTTTATCTTCAAGTGAGGGGGAGGGGGGAGAAACCGAATGCTCTATCTTTCTTCTTTGCTCCAAACAACCCCCATTTATCAAGCTGCGGCGGACAGATTGTCCGCCGCACTTGCGTCTCAACAGATTCCATTCCGATTTTTGACGGGCGCCAAGGACATCTGGCTGCGAGATTTCATGCCAGTCCAAATTCGAGACGGCACCTTTGTCTCCTTTTGTTATGACCCGGGGTATCTCCAAAACACTCCCGAGCTGAAAACAGACTATGAGAAGGACATTGCCCCCCAGCTTTCTTTGGCTGCGACGTATTCCTCCATCAACCTGGACGGCGGAAATGTGGTGTTCTCCCCATCCAGGGAACAGGTGGTCATCAGCGATCGGGTGCTGGGAGAAAATCCTGCATATGCTCCCCAAGAGCTGGTGAAGACACTGGAGGAGCAGCTGATGGCCCAGGTGATTTTGATTCCATCCCTACCCAGTGATATGACCGGTCATGCGGACGGAATGGTTCGGTTTGTGGATGAGAACACCGTGGTGGGTAATCGTGTTCCCTCCAAATATGGCCTGGAGCAGCGCATCAAGCGGGCGTTGCGCACCTACCACATAGAGGTCATTGACTTTCCCTACTTCTCCTCTCCCAAAGACAGCGCCGTGGGGTGCTATCTCAATTTTCTGGAGACGGACACTTGCATCTTCCTACCTGTGTTCGACGTTGCCATGGACGAGGAAGCGGTGGCACAGGCACAAGATATCTTTTCCAAGCCCGTGGTACCGGTGTGTATCAATGAAATTGCAAAACAAGGCGGTGTCCTCAACTGCATCAGCTGGGAGATGCCGTAAGGTTTCACGGATTGCTTTCCCGCTACAAATCCGGTAGAATGAAACCCATCAACCCACGAGAGGAGGGTGCGCCATGCTCACCCTATTGTATGCCCGGGCGGGGCAGGAAATACGAAGAGAATTGCTGGAGCGGCTGGGGGCGTCCCCGGCCCAGCGCCGCCTGCTGCTGGTGCCTGAGCAGTACTCCCACGAGAGCGAGCGGGCCATGTGCCAGGTGCTGGGAAACGGAGCCTCCCGCACCTGTGAGGTGCTCTCCTTCACCCGTTTGGCCGGACGGCTGCGGGAGGTGGCAGGGGGCGGCGCCGCCCCGGTGTTGGACGGAGGCGGGCGGATGCTGCTGATGTACGCCGCCCTGCGTCAGTGCGCCCCCCAGCTGCGTATCTACCGCTCCCCCTCCCGCAAGCCCGCCTTCCTCACCCACGTGCTGGCCACCATCGACGAGTGCAAGAGCTGCTGTGTGCAGCCCCAGCAGCTCTTGGAGGCCGGGGAGGAGCTGGGGGGCCAGCAGGGGGACAAGTGGCGGGACATTGGCCTACTCTACGCCGCCTATGAGGCCCTGGCGGCTCAGGGAGCCGCCGACTCCCGCAGCCGCCTGGACGTGCTGGCCCAGCAGCTCACCGAGACGGGCTGGGCCCAGGGCAAAGAAATCGCCGTATTCGGCTTTACCGACTTCACCCCCCAGGAGGAGCAGGTGCTGGAGCAACTCATACACCAGGCCCATGTCACCGTGGCCCTGGTGTGTGACCCAGACAACGACCCGGAGGGCATCTTTGAGCCTGCCCTGC